>JAZSBL010000028.1:0-13591 GCA_045602385.1 Eubacteriales bacterium
CGCGTTCTCACTGAGATCCTCAAGCTTGCCGTTTATAAACGCCTTGTTTGCGTCGCGCACCGTAGTAAGCACCATGCGATACATGTCATATACCGACTCAAGCTGCTCAAGCGACATCTCGCTTATCGGAACGTTGCCGACTTTCTCAAGAACACTCGATATGCGGTCCCCGATTACCTTTGCCTCGGCACGGTAATGCGCAGGGTAATTCACGTCCCCGGCATTGTTGTGAATATCCTCGTAAGCCTTCTTCATAACGAGAAGCTTGTCCGCAAGCAACTCACTGTTGCGCTGCTTCTTATCACGAAGTGCCTGAAGCGCCTCGATCTCGATAGGATCGGTAGCCTCGGCGATCTTTTGGTCAAGATTCGCCATATCACGCTCATAACGCGCAACCTTCTCCGCATTGATGTCGAACGCCTCAAGCGATGCTGCAACCGCATCCTGAAGCCCAAGCTTGACGTTGCGCTCCTTGTTACCCTTGCGCAGAAGCTTGTCAAGCTCAGAAACAACGCCTTTAATCTTGTTTCGCAACTCGGTCTTCCGCCTGCCCTCGACGCTCTTCTTGCGGGATTCTTGATACTCTTTGCGTATCTCCTTCTCACGTTCCTTGACCTTCTCGCGGTAGCCCTTAAGTTTATCTCTGCCCTCTTTATAGGCCGCGGCCTTTTCTCGGGCAATAAGATCTCTGATAGGCTTTGTAGCCTCCAAATTGAGAATCAAGCTTTCCGAAACGTTGTTTTGCTTCTCGAGTGTGCTAATCTTGTTTTCAAGCGATATAGCCTTTGCGCTCTTGCCCTTACCGTTACGCTTCAGATTTGCAAGCTCGGACTTCATCTGGGAGATCTCCGCTTCGTTAGCCTCGATTTGAGAAAGCTTGTTTTTGTATTTTGTCAAAAATCCCTTTTCAGACGGCGACATGTTGTCAGTCTCAAGCGCATTGATCAGTAGTTCTCTATTTGTCGGCGCATCAGGATCGCGGTCAGAAAATTTTTCTTCTGTTTCTGCAAATTTCTTGTTGACATTATCCGAATCGCGTGATATACTATGTGTAGAAGACTTTGCGTTAATAATTCTCAACCACTCAAACAGTTGAGGATTCGATTGCGTAAGGTCTTCTTTTTGGTATTTAACCTTTGCACCAAACTTCTCGAACTGTCTCTTCAGATAGTTCTCGTGGAGATCGAACACGGTTACAACCAAATTATAATAATCTTTGCCCCCGTCAAAGTCTTTGATAGTCTCAAATTCAATGGAGATTATTGCTTGCCCGTTTTTAACGGGAATATGAGTAAGAACGAGTCTTCTCGTCTGGCTTTCCGCGTCTGTTGTGGGATCTATTGTTGACAGAATAACGTCGGGAGTTTCAAGATACTTTGGCAATTCAGCAAGCACCTTATCACCAAGTCCGTGATAATGACCTTCTTGGATGCCATTCTCTCGTATCGCTAAATACAAGGCATCTCTGCGAATAAGTATTTTCCTGTCGTTACTACCCTTCATTGAATCAAGCACTATTTTGGGGGTGTGTTCCATTACGAGAACAAAGGGATTAGCTTTTCTATCTCTCAAGTAGTCCTCATCACTGATAGATGCCAGTTTGCTTGATACGTCCGCCAAGGTCTCTCTTGTAGAATAGCGTACATCGGAAAAGTTATTGGAAAAATCGTTACCGTAGGATTTGCTATATGCCTCTCCGGCATCTACGAGCGCATCGGTCCACAGCTCGTAGAGCTTTTCAAGGCTCGACGTCATATCGGAAACAATCTTTCCTTCAGCAGACTGAGGCTCCATGCCACCCATCAGCTCGCGCAATCTCTTGAGCATGTTGCCTATAAACTGCTTTATCTTGCCGGCAAGGCTTGCATCCTTCTGCTTGAGTGCCGCAATCTTTTCAACGGCGTTGCTGTCGCGCAAGAAGCTCTCGCAGGAATCGGCAATAACTTCCTCGTATGCCTCGTCCCAGCTTAACTCTCTGTTGTTCTTCGCTGCCTTGTCGATCTGCTTCTGAACAAGCTCATCAACGCTTACGTTGTGATCCTGATACTGCTCGATGAGGAAATCTGCAAACACCTTGAATTTTGCGGGCGACCAGTCTTTTATAAAGTGGGTCAGCTCGTGCGCCGCCGTGAAGATCATCACACCCTCGCCGTTGTTACCGGCATTTATGTCTATCCAGATCTCACCGGTCTTGGGGTCATACCAGCCGTTCGCGCTCGTCTTGGCACCGTCCGCCTTAGTGTAAACGTATCTTCCGTTCTGGGTTTTGGATTCATAGATATGGAACGTAACGCCAAGTGCCTCGGAGAGCTTATCAAGCACCTCAAGAGACTGCTTCTGAATACCCGTAAGCTTCTTTCTGTCGCCGTCGAAAATGACGGTGTCTTTTTTCTTTTTCCCGTCCTTGGACTTTGCGGCATCGATCTTCGCCTGGGCTTCCTTGACCTTGCCCTCGTCCAAAAACTCCGGAGATCTGCTTGAGGATTTTTCCCTTCTATTCAGCTCATTCTGCAGCACGGTAGTGTTGACCGTGGCAAATTTCTCACCGCGGATATTTCTCTCCTGGGCGATTCCTGCAGCCACCAGCGCCGCCTGATCAGCCTTACTGATTCCCAGGTCGTCAAGCTTGTAGTACGACTTGTTGGAGTCTATTTTCCCGATCTCAAGAGATCCGAGAAGATCTCCCTTGCTTGTCGTAGCCTTGGGGGCAGCCTTCGCATTACCCTGCGCCGAGCTCTTCGCCGTGGCAGAAGCCGCCATCTCCCCGGCGCCGCCGTTCTTCATCGCGTCCATTCTGCCGGCGTTGTACGCCATCTTTGAAGCGTACTCACCAAGGAAGGACGTGTCGCGTCCTCTTGCCTGTCCACCCTTCTTTCCCGCGGCGTAAACACGGTTATACGCCTCAAAGAACTTCATGGGGTCAGGAGATCCGTCATAAACCTCGCGCGTGATCTGAATGCCGTTTTCGCCCATTCCTGCGAGCTCTGCGTACTGCATAAGCTCTGTCGAAATTTTACTGTTGACATTTCCGCCGTTTTGTGATATACTACTATTGGAAGCAGTATTGTCATGCACGGCATTGGTGGAGATTCGTCTCCCCGTGGTAGACGTACTGCTTCTATATTTTTGTTGAAATTTCTCGTTTGAGATCTTCCACCCGGTTTTTAGCCTTACTGTTCCAGCGGATTTTTCGACCCATACTAATTTACCTTTCCCATAACTTTTCCGTCAAATATTTTCAAAATCCCCCCTTCACCCCCTTGACAAGTGGATATACTAATGTTATAATACACTGTAATATAAAAACGCTATGACCGAGAGGAGTAGTCATTTCTCCCATATAAAGAGAGCGCGCGGGCGGTGTGAGCGCGTATGGGGGCTTGGCGAAGGTAGCTTGTGAGCGGTGTGGGTGAAGGATTTTTCTGCGTAGCCTACGACGGTGGCGACGTTAGAGCCGATAGAGTGGTGTTTGTTTTTGCAGACACAAGTTAGGTGGTACCGCGCTTATTGCGCCCTGATGTTATATCAGGGCGTTTTTTATTTTGATTTTCAATCTGACAGCATAAAGAAAGGAAGCAAAAATATGAATTCCTACAACGAATTGCCAAAGACGTATTCTCCCTCCGAATTCGAGGACAGAATTTACGCCGAGTGGTGTGAGAAGGGATACTTCACACCCGACAAAAACAACAACAATCCCGCATTTTCAATAGTTATTCCCCCTCCGAACGTCACAGGTCAGCTCCACATGGGCCACGCTCTTGACGAAACTCTCCAGGACATTCTCGTCCGCTACAAGAGAATGCAGGGCTTCAATACCCTTTGGGTCCCCGGCACAGACCACGCGGGAATCGCAACTCAGATAAAGGTCGAGGAAAGACTCCGCGTTGACGAGGGACTTTCCCGCTACGATCTCGGCCGCGAAAAGTTCCTTGAGCGCGTCTGGGGCTGGAAGGATACCTACGAGGCTCGCATCACAGGTCAGCTTAAAAAACTGGGCGCGTCCTGCGACTGGACAAGACAGAGATTTACTATGGACGAGGGCTGCTCCAAGGCGGTTCGTGAGGTATTCGTTAACCTCTACGACAAGGGTCTTATCTACCGCGGCCACCGTATAATCAACTGGTGCCCCCGCTGCCTTACCGCGCTTTCCGACGCCGAGGTCGATTACAAGGATCAGCCCGGATTTTTCTGGCACATCAAGTATCCTATCAAGGGCGAGGACGGCTACGTTGAGATAGCTACCACACGTCCCGAGACGATGTTCGGCGATACCGCCGTTGCGGTAAACCCCGAGGACGAAAACACAAAGCACCTTATCGGCAAGACTCTCATTCTCCCCATCGTTGGCAGAGAGATCCCCGTAGTAGCCGACGATTACGTTGAGATTGGCTTCGGTACGGGCTGCGTTAAGATCACTCCCGCGCACGACCCCAACGACTTTATGGTAGGTCAGCGCCACAATCTTGAGCAGATCAAGGTCATGAACGACGATGCGACAATGAACGCTTATGCCGGCAAGTACGAGGGCATGGACAGATATGCCTGCCGTAAGGCTCTTGTAGCAGATCTTGAAGCAGAGGGATACCTTGTAAAGACCGTTCCCCACGACCACAACGTCGGAGTTTGCTACCGCTGCGGAACTACCGTTGAGCCGCTTACAAGCGACCAGTGGTTCGTTAAGATGAAGCCCCTCGCGGCTCCCGCTATCGAGGCGGTCGAGAACGGCTCTGTCAACTTCGTTCCCGAAAGATTCTCCAAGAACTACTTTAACTGGATGAACAACATTCTCGACTGGTGTATCTCCCGTCAGCTCTGGTGGGGTCACCGTATCCCCGCGTTCTACTGCGACGAGTGCGGCGAGATGACTGTTTCTAAGACAGATATTGACACCTGCCCCAAGTGCGGCGGCAAGGTGCATCAGGACAGCGACGTTCTTGATACATGGTTCTCCTCCGCTCTCTGGCCCTTCTCTACTCTCGGCTGGCCCGAGAACACAGAGGACCTCAAGAGATATTACCCCACAAACGTGCTTGTAACAGGCTACGATATTATCACCTTCTGGGTATCCAGAATGATTTTCTCCGGCCTTGAGCATATGGGTGAAAAGCCCTTCTCTACCGTATTCATTCACGGTCTTGTACGTGACGCGCAGGGACGAAAGATGTCAAAATCGCTCGGTAACGGTATAGATCCCCTTGAGGTGATCAAGCAGTACGGCGCGGACGCGCTCCGCTTTGCGCTTGCAACCGGTAACTCCCCCGGAAACGATATGAGATTCTCCGACGAGAAGATCGAGGCGGCAAGAAACTTTGCAAACAAGCTCTGGAACGCATCAAGATTCGTTAGAATGAATCTTACCATAGACGAGATCAAGCTTCCCGACAGTGACAAGCTCGCAGCTCCTGACAAGTGGATTCTCAACGAGTTCAATTCGCTTTGCGAGAACGTAGTTACCAACCTTGACAACTTCGAGGTGGGTGTAGCGCTCGGCGCGATATACAGCTTTACATGGGATATCTTCTGCGACTGGTACATTGAGCTTTGCAAGTCAAGACTCAATGAAAAGGACACAGAGGAAAATCTCGTTTGCCAGAACGTTATCGCTTACGTTCTTTCCAATACACTCAAGCTCCTCCATCCCTTCATGCCCTTTATCACAGAGGAGATATATCAGGCTCTGCCCCACGACTCGGAGAGCATCATGATCGCCGAATATCCTAAGGCAAGCGAGGCGCTCAGCTTCAAGGCAGATGCCGAGAAGATGACAAAGATAATCGACGCTATCACCGCGATAAGAACTCGCCGCGCAGAGATGAACGTTCCTCCCTCAAAGAAGGCTAAGGTTTATCTTGCAACAAAGTACGCGGACGTATTTGATGGCGCTGACGCGTTCTTCGTCCGTCTTGCATCCGCATCAGAGCTTATCATAGCCGAGTCCTTTGGTGAGGACGAGGTAAGCGCAGACAATGCCGTTCAGATAATCACCGACGCGGCTACCATCTTCCTTCCCCTTTCCGATATCATTGACTTTGAAAAGGAAAAGGCAAGACTTGAGGGCGAGAAGAAGAAGCTTGAGGGAGAGATCGAGAGAATAGAAAAGAAGCTCTCCAACGAAGGCTTCGTAGCAAAGGCTCCCGCGGCAGTTGTTGAGGGAGAGAGAGCAAAGATGGCAAAATACCGCGAGAATCTCGACGGAATCCTTGCCGCTCTTGCAAAGCTTAACTAAAGAACAACTACGGAAAGACACAGTTTTTATAATTGTGTCTTTCCCAATATTTTAGGTATAGGTGAAAATGAGTACGAAACACGTTTTTCTTGATATAGACGGCACGCTTGTCGGCTACGACTCCAAGATCCCCAAGTCCGCGCTGAAGGCCCTTGAGCTGGCGCAGGCAAACGGGCATAAGATAATTATCGCGTCTGGCAGAGCCTATTGCATGATATATCCGGAGCTTCTCCGAACAGTCTGCTTTGACGGTATCATCTCCTCGGGCGGCGCATGCGTTATGGTTGACGGCAAGGTCATTTTTGAAAGCTATATCGATGACGAGAATCTTTCCTTCGTCGTAGATTATTTCAGGGCAAACGGCATCAACTATCTGCTTATGTCAAAGGACGATATCTACGCCGAGCCGGTATTCAATAACTACGTATTGCCCGGTATGATCAAAGCGGGATATAACGAGGACCTCGTCCGCCAAGCGTACGGAAACAACGTAGAGGTTGCGGATGTCAAGGCAATCAAGTGCGGCAACAAGCTTGCATACTTCACCTCCCCATTTAAGCCCGACAAAATTTCAAGAGATCTAGGCGGCCGCTTCTACGTGGTCGACTTCAGCGTGGGCAAGACCGAAAAGTCAAACTTCTTTGGCGAGATGAACAATGCGGGCGTAAACAAGGCGCTTGGCATTGATAAATATCTTGAATACGTCGGCGCTTCGCTTGAGGACACTATCGCAATTGGTGATAGCGCAAACGACCTTGAAATGCTTGAGCATGCAGCAGTTGCGGTTGCCATGGGCAACGGCACAGACGCGGCAAAGGCCGCGGCAGATTTCGTTACCACCGCGGTGGATCAGGACGGAATTTATAATGCGTTTGTTAAGCTTGGGTTGATATAAAATAAAGGACTTCGGAAAACCGAAGTCCTTTGTTTATTTTTTGTTGCTCCTATTATGCATAAATTTATTGAATCTCAATGCGCCGAGGAAAATTCCGACTGCTGCGGCGGCGCATAGGACGATGAACAATGCCCAATGCCACCACTCGCTAAAATGCTCAAACGGCACTATCGATAGCCCGAAGATTATCGTTGCTATTCCTACCCCTCTGCCAAGTATTATCGACGGAAAGAACCAGGATAGCTTCATTTTAAGCGTTCCCGATATCATAACCAGAGCATCGTCCGGAAACATCGGGAAAAACATCATTACCGGGAAAAACACCGTTCCCTTCTCGCGCAAAAGCCCGATAGAACGGTCACAATCCTCTTGCCCGAGCATCCTGACGCAAAGGCGGTAGCCTCCGAAACGACCTGTAAGGTACATCGCCGTGCTTGACACCACGACGCCCGAAAATACTATCAAAAAGGCTTTCCACGGTTCGGGAAAAAGAGTTTGCCCAAGCACAATGAACATCATTGTCGTTCCCGGCAGAAAGCAAAGTACCGTGGTGCATATTACCTGCAAAACAAAAAACAGAATAATGCCCACCCAAGAGCTTGCGAATTTATCAAAAATGTGGATATTGAACTGAATACCGCCATCGTAATAAAGCACGTCAAATGCGACGAGTAAAATTGCGGCAAGCGCGGAAAAAAGCACCAGAATAGCGAGAGTCAAAAGTGACCTTGTGATCAGTCTTTTGTTTTTTCTCAAAAACTCCTTCATACTTCTCTCCTGTTTTGAATTTTTGTCAAATAAGTCTATTAAAGGTCTTCTCGGAGCTGAAAAGCAATATTGTGCCGAGAACTCCGCAGGAGATTATCTCTCCTATTGCAACGGTGATTGCATAGAACGGAATTATCGACAGGGTCTGCGCATCGGGCGCGGTATAGCAGATGTAGCAAACAACCGTAACGATTACAGTATTTGCTATTATGTTAGGGATAGTACAAATCCATCTTGCAAGCCTTTTGTTGCTCATTCTTCCGATAAGATACGCTCCCACGGCACCTATCAGTGTCGCTATCGGCCCTATCAGTATATCAAGCGGAGCGCAGGCGGTCAGAATGTTTGCAAGCAGGCATCCTATATACAGTCCGGGGATCGCTGCGGGCGTTATAAACGCAAGCACGATAAGCGATTCCGAAAATCTTATCTGAATGGCGTTCTTGTCAAGCCCTATGGCCATTGCAAGATAGGTAAGTGCAATATACAATGCGGCGATAAGTCCCGCAAGGCATATAAAACGCACTCTTTTGAGTGTGTTTTGTCTTGATCTCATTTTTTATTCCGCAGAGTGACCTCTGCCGCGACAATCACGAAGGCTTGGCGCGCCCTTAGTTTTATTTATAGTGAGGATGGTTTCGAACTCACTTATTCTCAGTTTTTATATGTTTTTTATAGCCGCCGCGACCTCGCAGTACATATAAAGCGAGCCGAGGCTTACTATTGAAGCGTTGTTTTCCTTTGCCCAGGCGATAGCGGAGCGTACTGCGCGCTCTACCGAGTCGCACGCGACCGAGTCTATGCCGAGAGAACCAAACACATCGGCATATTTCCCTGCTTCAAGCGCGCGGGGATTGTCGGGAGTCAGGCAGAATACCATTTTGGCAACAGATGCTATTCTCTCCGCCATATATCGGTAGTCCTTATCTGCCATTACTCCCGTAATGATAGCGACCTTTTCGTTTCCAAAGTATCTCTCGATGCTTGAAACGGCACTGTCTATTCCCTCGGGGTTATGGCCGCCGTCGGCGATTATCAGGGGATCGTGGGAGATCACCTCAAACCTTGCGGGCCATCTGACCGCCTTCAAGCCGTCATAGACCGCGCTGTCGGGTATCTTATAACCGTTATTCTTTAAAATGTCAATCGCATACAACACGTTTGTCGCATTGATCGGCTGGTATGTGCCGAGAAGCGAGAGTGAAATATTCCTTCTCTCTCCAAAATCAAACGTCGTACCGTCAAGCGTCATTTCCTTGATCTCAAGCGTGGATCTGTCAACTCTCGTAAAAGGCGCGCCAAGCTCCTCCGCTCTTGCGGATATAACTCTGTCCGCATCAGCATCGCTTCCGCACCAAAGCACGGGAACACCGCTCTTGATTATTCCCGCCTTCTCCGCGGCGATCTCCGATATCGTGTTTCCAAGTATCGAGGTGTGGTCAAGCGCAATTCCTGTTATGACGGAAAGAATGGGATCCTTTATTACGTTTGTCGCGTCAAGGCGACCGCCAAGGCCGCATTCAAGCACCACGACGTCGCAATTATTCCTTTTGAAGTAAAGGAAAGCGAGCGCGGTGATAAGCTCAAACTCGGTGGGCTTGTCCGCCATTTTGTCGGCATGCGGCTTGATAATATCAACAAGCTCACAAAGCTCCTCGTCTGATATGTTCTCTCCGTTTATCCTCATTCTCTCGTTGAATTCAACGATATAGGGCGAGGTGAAAAGTCCTACCTTCAAGCCAGCGCGGCGCAATATACTATCGGTCATGGCACAGAACGAGCCCTTGCCGTTAGTACCCGCAACGTGGATATATTTAAGCGAATCCTGAGGGTTGCCAAGTGCCGCACAAAGCTCCCTTACCCTTTCAAGCCCCGGCTTGCAGAATGTCCAATTTACGGAGTGTATATATTCAATAGCTTCACTGTAATTCACTGCAGTATACCTCCGTCTATCAGTCTTTTCATATAGCTGTGCCGATATAGGATGCAAAGCACAAGTATCTCAAGCGGAGCAATAACGAGATACAAGGGTATCCTCCAAAGCACCGCCGCGCCGTAGAACTGATAAAGTCCTATCGGCTTTATTATCATAGAGCCGACTATATGCGCAAATGCCGCCGGGAATATTATTCTCGCGTATCCGTGCTTTTTGAAAACGTATTTAGCGAAAAATCCCGACACTATTCCCACAGATGCCGCGCCTATCGTAACAGTGATATTTATCGCGAATATCTGAGGCGAGAGAAGATAGCTTATAATATCGGTAGCCACGCCGACAATACCGCCTATTATCGGGCCGAACATAATGCCCGACATAATTATCGGGAGGTTTTCAAAGGTCACCCTGAAAAGTCCGCCCCCGAAATTGAGCGCAGTTTTGCAAAAAATACCGATAACGACGCTGATAGCGATAAGCATCGCGCAGGCGGTCATTATTTTAATGCTTCCGAACAATCCGATCTTAGTACCTTGTTTTTTCATAAAAAAATCTCCTTTCCTCACAGCATAGGCGGAAAGAAGATAAAAATATCCTTTTGCCATATGAAGCGGGATGCAAAGCCTTGACCGCGAAAAATTCTTCGTCCCACAGACAACTCCCCGTCCCGCAGGCACTTTACGCCAAAGCTCTTACTCTTCTCAAGGTAGCGCAAAACTGCGCCCTTTTTTCTTTACGTGGGTATTATATCACTAATGCTTCCACTTGTCAAGAGGTAAGTCGAATCAGGTCGTTTTTTTCTTAAAAATAATTATTCCTCTATTGCACAAGTGAGTATTATATGGTATAATTTATACAACCGATCTCACAGATTATCTGCAGACATGCAGGGGGTATATAAATGGTATTTTCAAGCCTGTTTTTTGTTTTTTTCTTTCTCGTTGCTTCTTACGGTACATATTTCTTTGCCCGTAAGATGAAAACAAGGAATATTATATTATTGGTCTCCTCACTTATCTTTTACGCCTGGGGAGGCCCTGTTTTGGTGCTTCTTTTCTGCCTGATGACCTTCGTATGCTGGTCAGGCGCTCTCCTTATCTCTCAAAACACTATCGGGTCGATAAGACGCGCTATCTGTATTACCACGGTGGCGGTCTGCATCGCCATACTTTTCATATTCAAATACGCGGGCTTTTCAATGTCGGTTGCCTACTCAATATTCAATATTGACAGAGCAATACCCAATATTGCGCTGCCGATAGGTATATCCTTTTATACCTTCCAGCTTATGTCCTACGTTGTGGACGTCTACCGCGGCGAGGTCGAGGCGCAGAAGAAATATTGGCTTTTGCTACTCTACGCATCCCTGTTCCACCAGTGCATAGCCGGACCCATCGTCCGCTACTCCGATATAAACAACGAGATCGAAAACAGAAAGATAACTCTGACTGACATGAGCCGCGGTGTCACACGCTTCTCGGTAGGTCTTGCCAAAAAGGCGATACTCGCAAACGGCTGCGGCGTTATCACCGACTCTATATTCAATCAGAACGGCGTTATGATGGGCGCTGACGGAATAGCCGGGCTTTCAAGCGCGGCGGTCATTCTCGCATCGCTTTGCTACATGCTCCAGCTTTATCTCGACTTCTCCGCATACTCCGATATGGCTATCGGTATGGGTCTTATGATAGGATTCCATTACAAGGAAAACTTCAACTACCCCTACATCGCGCATTCGGCAACCGATTTCTGGCGAAGATGGCATATGTCGCTCTCGACCTTCTTCCGCGACTACGTATACATTCCGCTTGGCGGAAACCGAGTGTCAATTCCCCGCCACATATTCAATATGGCGGTGGTCTGGGCGCTTACGGGACTCTGGCACGGCGCAAACTGGAACTACATACTCTGGGGACTTTACTGGTTTGTATTCCTCGTTATCGAGAAATATCTTATCAAGCCCCAAAAGGAGCCCAAGCTCCTCGCGCGTATTGGCGGAATGGCTGTAACCCTTATAATCGTATTTTTCAGCACCATGCTATTCAAATTCAATGACCTCGGCGCTCTCGGTCGCGCAGTCGCCAATATCTTTGTGTCAAACGGACATGGATTTACCGATGCCGCAACATCACTCATTTTTAAAAACAACATCTTCTTTATAATTGCGGCTATTGTCGCATGCACCCCCATTATACCCACCATCAGAGGTTTTTGCGCAAGATACAAGGCGACAGACAGAGTATACACCGCCATAGGAACGGTCATGCCCGTCATACTTATAGTTATCTCCGCATTTGCTCTTGCGGGCGACAGCTACAATCCGTTCCTTTACTTCCAGTTCTGAGAGAGGAGAGTATGATAATGGATAAATTTACAGAGAAAACAGCAAAAATAAAGATCACACTCGCCGTCTCGGTCACGCTTTTGATCTTCCTTGTAGGACTTGCTTTCTTCGCGCGTCCTACCCGCTCGGAGAACGAAAAGCGAGAGCTTACTCCCTTTCCCACGTTTACCCTTGAGAGCTTTCTGAACGGTGAATTCACCGCGCAGGTAAGCCTTTGGTTCTCCGATACATATCCCCTGCGCGAGCCAATGATAGCGGCAAACGCTTCTATCAATGAGCTATACGGCGTTCGTGACGAGCAGGTCATAGGCGGCGGCGCGGGTGACGATATCCCCACAGGCCCTGCGAATATAGAGTTCAATCCCACCGACGACGGCAACGGCGAGGGCTTTGAGGGAATGTATATAAACGGCGACACCGCTTATCAGCTCTATTTCTTCAACAAGCAAAACTCCGACTCCTACGTTGCGCTTATCAATGATTTTGCAGATCAAGTCAAAGGCAAGGCTACCGTTTATGACATGATAGTTCCACTTCATTACCAAATAGCGCTTTCAGAGGAAACAGTCAAAAAATACAACGCGTCCGACTGTGAGGATGCCATAGATTATATGTACGGAAACCTCGCAGACGAGGTCGTGGCAATAGACACGCTTCCCTACCTCATCTCCCACAACGACGAGTATCTCTACTTCCGCACCGACCACCACTGGACGGCACGCGGCGCATATTACGCCTATCTCGCGTTCTGTGAGCAAAAAGGCATCAAGGCAACACCGCTTGACTCCTACAGAAGACTGCAGTTTGACGGCTTCCTCGGCACGTTCTACGCAAACGCCAAGCAGCCCGCCGCCATGAAGGCTAATCCCGACTACGTTGAGGCATTCGTGCCGATAGGTATAAACGAGGAGGTCGTGTATGACAGCAACGGAAGCAAGCTTGCAGAGTACGCCATAGTCTACACCAAGGCCGACAAATACGATGCGGGAAACAAGTATCTGACCTTTATCGGCGGCGACCAGCCCCTGACGAAGATACACAATCCCACTATCAAGGACGGCTCCTCGATAGTGGTCGTCAAGGAATCCTACGGTAACGCGTTCGTCCCCTTCCTGGTTGATTCCTACGAGTACGTTTACGTTATAGATTACCGCGCGTGGAGCGGCGATCTTGCAGACTTTGTAATCGACAATTCGATAGATGACGTGCTTTTCTTGAACGTAGTAAGCAACACCTCGACCGCCGAAAGACTTAAAGAGCTTTCAAAAATAATCAAATAAATAAAAATCCACCCGCGAAGCGGGTGGTTTTTCACATGCGGGCATAGCCCTATGTTCCTCGCTATGCGTAAACGCACTGACGCGGACTGCCAACTGCGTAGGATTGTTACTTGCTGCCAGCAAACTGGCCGTTATCGTC
>JAZSBL010000029.1:0-19883 GCA_045602385.1 Eubacteriales bacterium
GCACCGATAAAAGAACGGAGCAGTTTTCAACCATATAAAATATAAGGGTTCGAAATTGTTGGGTAAACTCAGAAAAAAAGCAGGTCAAAAGACCTGCTTTTTTTCTGGCTCCTTTCCATTGGGCTTGCCGACAACACCTCATCTCCGCGCTTGCGCGGATTATGGGCGACATCGCTTGCGGTGTCGTTGTGAGCGAAGCGAACTGTGTCGTTAGGTTCAAGCCGGAACAAAAACCGAGGCATTTCGCCTCGGTTCTTTTTGTATAGTAAAACCACGCGTTAGACGCGTGGTTCGGTAAGAATTATATAGTTGAGAATGATATAAAAACTCCTTTGTTGTATAATAAGAGTGCGGCTACCAACTGCACAATAAAAACAACAAAGGAGGTCATTTAAGATGAGTATAAATGACATAAATAGTTTATCACATACAAAATGGAATTGCAAGTATCATATAGTATTTGCGCCCAAATATCGAAGAAAAATATTTTATGGTGAGAAAAAAGCCGAGATTGGGAAAATATTAAGACAACTGTGCGAATGGAAGGGCGTGCGAATTATAGAAGCAGAAGTGTGCCCGGATCATATACACATGCTGGTAGAGATACCGCCCAAGATAAGTGTATCAAGTTTCATGGGGTATCTCAAGGGCAAAAGTAGCACTATGCTGTATGAGCAATTCGGCGAATTGAAGTATAAGTATCGAAACAGAGAGTTTTGGTGTAAGGGATATTATGTTGATACGGTAGGGAAGAACGAGAGCCGAATTGCTGAATATATTGCCAACCAATTAAAAGAGGATATGTTAGGCGAACAGTTACGAATAGACGATAACGGCCAGTTTGCTGGCAGCAGGTAACAATCCTGCGCAGTTAGCAGTCCGCGTCAGTGCGTTTACGCATAGCGAGGAACATAGGGCTATGCCCGCATGTGAAAAACCACCCGCTTCGCGGGTGGATTTTTATTTGCTTTCTCCCCGTTGGACTTATCACCAACGCTCCATCTCCGCGCTTGCGCGGATTATGGGCGATGGCGCGTGCGCCATCGTTGTGAGCGAAGCGAACGTTGTCGTTCGGTTCAAGCCGCAACCGCCCCGTCCACCCGCCCACTCCCCCGACCGCGACAACGCGGTCACCCCCCTCGCCGTCCCCCGAGGGGGCCAATGGGGCAACAATTTTGCACCCTAACACGAAAAGTCCTTGATTTTCAAGGGCTTTTCGTTTTTTTTAGAACCCCCCCCTTTTCACCATTGCACCTTTTCCCCGACCTTTTGGACTTGAACTTGATACTTCAACTTCAGGTTGAAAAATTTAAACCATTGATTTATTGTATAAATGGATCATGTGTGATATAATTAACTTAACGAAAGGAGCTGGTGATATGGAAAACGTAAATATAGTTTTGGCGGCAAACATATTAAAGTATAGAAAGAGGAGCGGTTTAAGTCAAGACGAACTTGCACAAAAGTTAGGTGTTACCTTCCAAGCGGTTTCTAAATGGGAAAATGCAAAAGCCGCGCCTGATATTACATTTTTGCCGATTATGGCTGACATTTTCGGTTGCTATATTGACGAGCTTTTCTCAAGAGCTGTTAGTACGGAAATTCATTATGATCTTTGTACAGAGTTTCCTTGGCATGATGACTCTATTATAAGAGAGGTTTTATGTGAGGGCAGAAAAATCATTAAAGTCGAAGTAGTGAGCAGATAATTTCGAGGCATAATATGAAACATAGTAAATTATATAGCACATACAAAAAACTTGGGGTGTGCGTAGCGGAAAATGAGCTCTTTAAGACGGTTCAATTTACTGTATCGGGACAAAAATATACGGTCTATCAATCACAGCAGATCGCAACAAAAGAAACTCAAATTCTTTGCGAAAAAGACAGAACGATATATTGGGTGCAATTTTATCCTATCGGGTATATTACAGGTACACCATCAAAAACGGTATTTATTAAGCCTTTTCGAGAAGCCGACGAAACTGTAATCGTATTGATAAAAGGTAAGCCGTCTGTTATTTCGGGGCTTGATGAGAATGGTTTTGTTTCAAGCAGATGTCTCCAAAAAAACAAAGATGACATATACGTAATGTCCGAGGAAGCATTCAAGCAGTTTAACCCTCTGTCGTCATAAAATCATATCCTCTAAAATGATTACGGGAAACAATAAAAAAGGAGAATACAAATATTTTATAGGTAAAAAGTATGGAAAACATCAACTTAACGGTAACAGAAATATTTGAGGCAACACGCGCCTTGAATAACGAAACACAGCATATATATGAAGCATTAAAACAATTACAAGCTGTAAAGTCAATAGAAGGCCCATCTCCCGATCTTGGAGCGCAGGCAAAAGCAAACGCAATCGCAAAGGTTGTTGAGGCCCGTGAAAAAACGCTCCAGAAAACACTTGCGTTCTATGAAAAAATGTACAATAATATTCAAGCACCGGAACTTCAAAAAATATATGCGATAGATTCCGCATTCGTTAACAACATGGCATATATTGAAGATTCTGATATTTCGCCAGATGATAAATATGCCGCCCTTGGTTATGTTACCGATAAAATAGCAGAACTTGTAGAAAAAATTATTATCAAAGAAATATAAAAAGGTTCGAAATTGTTGGGGCAACTCAGAAAGCAGGTCGAAAGGCCTGCTTTTTTTGTTGGCTCACTTTTTGAGGAGGCGAAAGTTTAGCTTGCTTAACTTCTAACCGCCGCGTACGCCCGCCCACACCCCTGTCGCTTCGCGACATTCCCTCGCCGACACTTCGAGGTGAAATAATTTGCGATCATTGGAGTGGATATAGTGTAATTGCTCCGAAAACTTATTTGATTTCATGTCTCCCGAGGGGAGAGAATGTGAATATCCTGCCCCCCCCTGGGGGAGGGGCATCTTATTTGAGTCGGTTTGATCTCTGAACACAGGTTTCATTTGTGCTGTCGCCTGATGGGAGAAAATGTAGCGGCGATACAGGGGCGAGGTTATGAAACGTTATTTTGCGATCAAATTATATCGGTGGTTGATAAGTGTAAAAAAACTTGATATTTTTGTTTTATTGTGATATTATAGATATGGAATTATTACTTGGTGGAAATTCTGCCGAATGGAGAGAATATGTTAGATAATAAAAACGAGATGAATAATGCATTGGAGAGCATTTTGGCCGAGTGCCGTTCTTATACCGCACAGGGGCGTGTGGCGAGCTACATTCCTGAGCTTGCAAAGGCTGAAGCGTCGAGGCTTGGAGTGTATATTGTGTCGCACGAGGGCGAGGCGTTTGCCGGCGATCACGGCGACAAATTTACGATGCAGAGCGTTGTAAAGCCGCTTATTTTGCTTCTGGCGCTCAAGGACGCGGGTGTTGAGCGTGTCAGGGCGCTTGTAGGTGTAGAAGCAACAGGAAAGCCCTTTGATACCTTTAATTACACCGATCTTGCGCTTAGAAACGAGCATATTAACCCTATGGTCAACGCGGGGGCTATCGCGCTTTGCACGCTTATCAAGGGTGAGACGTACACGGAAAAGATTACAAGGCTGCTTGATTTTACGCGCTCTCTTGCGAAGAATAACACGCTCTCTATTGACCGCGAGGTATATTTATCCGAAAAGGCGACGGGAAGCAAGAACAGGGCGCTTGCCTACATGCTCAAGGCGTACAAGATGATAGACGAGGACGTTGAGGCTTTGCTTGAATGCTATTTCAGCGCTTGCTCGATAAGCGTTAGCTGCCGCGACCTTGCGAACATTGCCTTTGCGCTTTCGCACTGTGACTGCAACGAGCTTGTCAGCCGCGAGGATGCGAGGTTCGTTAACGCTATCCTCTCGACGAGTGGAATGTACAACGGCTCGGGTGAGTTTGCTCTGAGTGTTGGCGTGCCCGCCAAAAGCGGTGTTGGCGGCGGCATTATGGCGGTCGTGCCCGGACGCATGGGAATCGGAGTTTATTCCCCCGCGCTTGACGAAAAAGGAAACAGTATTGCCGGCAAGGCGGTGCTTGAACAACTGAGCGTGACGTTTGGTTTGAGCATTTTTTAAGAGAAAAAGAGATGTATTTATACGAAACGCATTTACACACGAGTCCAATGAGCGCTTGCGCAAAGGCGACCGTGCGCGAGAATCCGGAGTATTACAAATCTGCGGGCTATGCGGGTGTCTTTTTGACCGATCATTTTATTGACGGTAACATTTGCCACGAGATCCGCACGCTTCCATACGACGAGAAGATAAGGCGATATTTTGCTGTTTTCAAGGAGGCCGAGCCATTTATCCGCGACGAGAGCGGAGTGAGGTTTATATAAATAAAAAGCCTTGGGGATAATCCCAAGGCTTTTTATTTGTTTAATCCGTCGCAGGCTTTTTACTTAAATTCAAGATTGATGATGTCAAACGCAACGTCAAGGTTAGTCATTACAACTACACAGCCGTCACGTGCTATTTTCCAATTATTAGAGTTCTCACTCTTTGCAAAATATTCAATGTTCAATTCTGCAAAGTTGGTTGCCTGTTCCTCGGTAGCGAATGTAATAAACGTGCAGGACTTGGAATAGTCGCCGTTTTCGATCAAGCCGTATTGTTTAACGATCTCAACGGTAAACTCGCCGCCCATAAACGCAATTTCACTGTTTGTAAGCGAGGTTGCGCGTTCGCATTCTTCCTCTGTGATGTAGCACATACCTTCGGTCAAGCCCTTATCCTTGAGCTTTTCGATACTCTTATCCATATCGAATTTTCCGGCACAGCCAACAAGAAGCATAGCGAAAACCGATAATACGATTACAAGTGATACGATTTTTTTCATTGTTGTTTTTTCCTTTAATTGTATTATGTTTTTATCAAAGCTTGCCCTTTTTGTAGAGTATTCTCGCGTAGACTACCGTGCAAATAACTCCTACGGGGACCATGATTCCGACGGTGCCCGCATTGAGTGCAGGTACGAATACGAATAGCACGAGCATTATTATGATGGGCGCTATCGAGAGCTTGAGGTTCTTTGAAATAAAGACTACCGCAAGGCCGCCGAAAAGCGCGGGAAGTATCATATCAAACGCGGGCACGAGCGTGGGAGATTCAAGCACGGGTGTCAGGGGCACGATGCAGATGACGCCCACGATGATTATAAGCGTGGTAACGATGCTCGAAACCGCTATTGAGATGGTTGAGATGACCTCACCCTCCTCGTCGCTTGCTTTGACTCCTGCGCGCTCCATAGCGTCGATCGCGCAGGGGAGCTTGAGGTTGGAGATGTTACCCGTTATAAATGAAAGGTAGGTTCCGCCCGCGCCGAGCATAGGAACAAAGGTGAATATCTCTACGATTCCTACCGCCCAGTACATAGGTGCGGTTGCGAGAATTCCTTTCCAAAGAACGTCAAAGTTGGGGGCGGTTCTGAATATCAATGAGAGTACGAGCGGGAAAGAGAGTAGAACAAGCCCTACTATAATTCCCCAGATGCGGCCGTAGTAGTGGACGCTGTCCATATAAGTCATTTTCTTTTTCATATCAGACACCTCCAAGCCACATTGTGTAGGGTATTGCCGACGCCATTCCCAAGATCAAGCTGAGGGGAAGCGCATAGTCGGTAAGCCAACGGATCTTCAATTTCGTTGCAAGAGTTCCGCATACAGCCATAACGAGCGCGCTCGTTGCCATAACGCATACCGGTATAAGTCCGGAGGTCGCGGAATAAGTGAAGGTCTCTCCGTCCTTGACAACTGTCACAACACCGTCTACCGCCTTCCACAGTCTGTCTATATCGCAGAACACGTAGCCGAGAAATGCGGAGATCATGCCAAGGAACATTGAGTTGTTGAATATTTCGCCCCATCTCTTGTCCTTCATGCCGATAGTATTGAGCCCGCTTTGTATTTTCTTGGTTACAAGCGGAACGAATACCAGTCCCGCAGCAATGCCGACCGTCATAACCCACGCTATAGTAATGAATATCGAGGGATCTGTGATCGTCGTACCTGCGCTCATTCCCGCAGATTCAAGCGCGTTGCCTGCCGCTACGGTCTCATACGATATCGAGCCGATTACCGAAAGGCGCAGCCAGGGGAGGGCAAGTCCTAAGCTTTTTGAAAGAGCTACAACGCCGATAAGCACGGCTACCGCGGGGGCTATTGTGAATATTGCGGATGATGAGATCGTCTTTTTGACTGTTTCCTTGGATATTCCAAGCTCCTTTGCGCGCTTTATCGCACGGACGAGGAAGAATACCGATTGTCCGAGAACAAGTGCGATTATCGCGCCCACGATCACGAACAAAATCGGGCTGTTTACACTGAATTCCATTTTATTTCTCCTTTTTCTCGGAAAGCTTGTTCCAGAATTTGAAAGTCATGGGCCAGAGGACTCCTGCCGTTACCGCCACGAGGAAGTAACGGACAAGTCTTGACCAGGTGTTTATATGGTTTGGAAGTATCGCATCGAGAGGGAATCTTGCAAGCTCCTTGATGGCAAGCACTACCGCAAGTCCGCCTACGATCTTGATTATCTGCACCCACCATACGGCATCTGTTTCGAACCTTGTCCATTTGAGATCGACCGTGTATACGACGAGGAAGCCGAGCATACAGCCAAGCAGGGTGTACGCGTTTTTGAGCGCAGATGTGTAATTATGGATATTTTCCTCTGTATAGACCTCGGCGGGGAACTGATAGAATGAAATAAAGCAGAGATAAGCAATTGAAATTGCGGTGAGCGTTCCCAGAATAATATACATTGTTTTGGGTGATTTTGTTGCTATTCTGAAGAGCGGATATCCGACGAATATCAGAATCAGCGCGATCGCGGTTGAAACGAGAACGTCCGCGGGGGTATGTACTCCAAGGTACATTCTGGAAAGGGGGACAAGCACACAAAGGGCAATCGCGGTTATGCGGAGCCACAGTGTGCGGTTGGCGCGCGCTATTCCGCCGAAAAGTCCGACCGACGTTTGAGTATGTCCGCTGGGGAATGAATATCCCGACGCGGCATCTCGCGCGGACTCAACAATCGTGAAGTTGGGGTCTTTTACCCAGGGGCGAGGTATGCGGAAGAGCATTTTCAAGAACTGATTTGCCATTGTACCTATAAATCCGGTGCACAGCAGGTAGTATCCTTGATATTTGGAGACGCACCAAAAGAAAATCATGCCTACTGCCATAAAAATCGTTTCCTCACCGAAAAGGGTGATTATCGAGAAGAGAAAATCACAGACGGGATTCCTGATGCCCTCAAGAAAATAAAGGAATTCCATAAATTTCTTTACCTTTCATAAATAATATAAATAATTATATCATACGGAGGGGGAAAATTCAAGGTATATTATAGGGAAATAAAAATTTCAAAGCATGCCGAAAAACAATTGTGAACTTTTTTTAAACATTAAAAAATAATGTTGACAAACAGCGAGTTTTGTGATATACTCATACCGTTGCGAAAAAACGCACCTTTAGCTCAGTTGGTAGAGCAACTGACTCTTAATCAGTGGGTCCCGGGTTCGAGTCCCTGAAGGTGCACCATAAAACAAAAGACCGTGTCAACGACACGGTCTTTTGTTTTATCGTATAACTCCACGACTCTGAACCCGCTAGGCAAGGCAACGCCTTGCCTATTCGACGTGCGCTATATGAAACTGTAAGTTAAGATAGATTGTAGCGCACGTGAGGGTTCATGAGTCATACGTAAATCGCAAGCGATTTACTAACCGAGTTTTGCTCCGCAAAACTTCGCCTGAAGGAGCGTTTAATGTGACGTAGAGTTAGCGGACGGGGCGTTCAGGTGTCTTGATCTTCTTCTCGTTATGCAAAATACACAAAATTTCAAAAATTAACTCATAATCTCTTGACAATATGCTTATAATATGGTAAAATATACTGTAACACAAAAACAGGTATAAGCTTATGATAAGGATAAGCGTTTCTACAAACCGCCAAAAATGGTTGACTACCGGTTGATCTCCTTTTACAGAGGGTCAGCCGCGTTTTTGTTTTATATCATTTTTTGTCGGGAGGAATTATGGATAATACAAGCTTTACGATTTTTATTGAGGTTTTCGGTTACATTGGCACTGCGCTAGTAATTATCTCTATGATGATGACTTCGCTTTTAAAATTGCGAGTGATAAATATATCCGGAGGAATTATCAGCGCGATATATTCCGCGTATTACGGCGCGTGGGCTGTGGTCGTGATGAATATTTGTCTTATTATTATCAATATATTTCAAATAGCGCGCGAGTTGTACCGCAGAAGCCAAGCTAAAAGGGCTGTCGCACAGGAAGAGCCCTGATTTGTTTAGTATAAAAAGGAAAAAGGAGATTTATATATATGAAGTTAAACATTGACGGCTACGAGGTGGTTGCAAAGGTTGATCAATCACTTCTTGATATGGCACGGGAGCTTGGTTTTATTCAAGGCAAGCTCTCCACAGACCCTATCGCCGCAAAGATCGCGGGCGAGGTCTTTACACTTAATTATATACCCTTGCGCCAAAAGGATACTGCACTTGAGAGGGATTCGGTGCGCCGCGCTATGGCGGCATCGAACGGTGTTGTGAGGCTTCTGCGTTACAGCGACCCTACCGGTAGAGATGCATACACGAGGACGGCGCAGTTCGTTCTCTTTTTAGCGTTACGTCAGCTTTATCCCGGTGCCCGCGCAAAAATGCACTGCACGGTCGGCGCGGGACTTTACATTAAGGTGCTTGGCGCAGAGGGCTTCTCCGCAGAGGCACTTAAGGCAAGGGTCTGTGAGATAGTGGCGGCTGATATTCCGCTTGTGCGCCGCAGAATTACCACAAATGAGGCTCTTGCATACTACTCGACAACGGGACAGGACGATAAGGCGCGCCTTCTCGGATACCGTGAGACTCCCACGCTTGATATTTACGAATACGGTGATTATTCCGATTATTTCTACGGTGAGATGGCCCCCTCAACTTCATTTTTGAAGGTTTGGGATATCATTCCCGCGCCCGAGGGCTTTATGTTCATTTTCCCCGACAGTCACAACCCTGACAAGGTGGCAAAGTATCACGAGTCGCCCAATCTCTTTAACGTTTATCTTGAGGGCAAGCATTGGGGCGAGCTTATGGAGTGTGAAACCGTTGCAGACCTTAATGAGCTTGTTGATTCGGGTAAGATCCGCGAGCTTATTCGCGTGAACGAGGCGTTGCACGAAAAGAGATTTTCACAGATCGCCGACATGATATGCTCCAGACATGCCAAGGCGGTAATGCTTGCGGGTCCCAGCTCGTCGGGTAAGACTACATCCGCAAACAGACTTGCCACACAGCTGCGCGTTCATGGCAAAAAGCCGATACTGATGAGCCTTGACGACTACTACATTGACAGAGATCTTATCTCTCCCGGCCCTGACGGCAAGATTGACTTTGAGCATATCAATACCATTGATACCGAGCTTTTCGGACAGCATCTCGGCGCGCTTCTGGCGGGCGAGGAGGTCGAGCTTCCCACCTTTGATTTCCCAACAGGTAAGCGCAAGTGGACGGGCCACAAGCTTCGTCTTACCGACGATACAGTTATCATCGTTGAGGGCTTGCACGGTCTTAACCCCGTGCTCCTACCCCCGGAGCTTGACAAAAACGCGGTCTTCAGACTTTACGTCAGCCCGCTTCTCCCCCTGAGCCTTGATGACCACAACAGAATTCCGACAAGCTATCTGCGTCTCTTGCGCCGTACGGTCAGAGATTACGCGACAAGGAATTCCTCTGTTGCAAGAACTCTCTCTATGTGGGATTCGGTACGCCGCGGAGAAGAGAAGTGGATATTCCCGTTCCAGGAGAATGCCGACGTGATATTCAACAGCTCTACTCTCTATGAGCTTGCTGTCATCAAAAAGTCGATATTCCCCCTTCTTGACGCGGTGCAGCCTGAGGAGGAATATTATGACGAGGTAAGGGCAATGGTAAAGGTGCTCAATTTCGTACATGAGGCAGACGTTGACGACGAGATACCGCCTACAAGCATTGTCCGTGAGTTTATCGGTGGAAACACCTTCTACAAAAAATAATTACTCAAACCGCCGGGTAGCCGGCGGTTTTCTTTAATATCTTTTTAAAGGTGTCTTGTCCAAATGTTACTTTTGTTAATATTCGATTAACAATGGCGGTATATAATAGACCAAGATGTCGAATAAAATAGATTTTCGGATTAACTTTGAAGCTTAATTGACGGAGGAAGAAAAATGTCTAAGGTTTACATTATTTACAATCCCCTTGCAAATAACGGTCGCAGCACAGAGTCTATCGAGAACTTTTCAAAGACTATGACCGGGGAGTGCGTTCTTTGCGATATGACGCAGGGATATGCGGAGACGGTCAAGGAAATGCAGAGCGACGATACACTCGTTATATGCGGCGGCGACGGTACGATCAACCGCTTTATCAACGAGGTTGGCGCGGAAAACATTGCCGGTGATATTATGTATTACGCATGTGGCAGTGGCAACGATTTCGCACGCGATATTTCACTTGAGCGTGATGCCGCTCCCGTATCTGTGAAAAAACATCTTCTTGATCTGCCCGAGGTTGAGGTGAACGGCAAGACATACAAGTTCCTTAATGCGATTGGCTTTGGTATTGACGGATATTGCTGCGAGGAGGGCGACAGACTTCGCACTATTCCCGGAAAAAAGGTTGACTATACCGCAATTGCTATCAAGGGTGTATTCGGCAAATATAAGCCGAGAAACGCAAAGATAACGGTAGATGGCGAGGAAAGAGAATATAAAAAGGTTTGGATAGCTCCCGCAATGCACGGCAGATACTACGGCGGCGGAATGCTCCCCGACCCCGATCGATCAAGAGATGACAGAGAAACTCTTTCTCTTGTCGTATGGCACGGCTCGAACAAGCTTAAGACACTTATGGTGTTCCCCTCGATATTCAAGGGCGAGCACGTAAAGGATACAAAGCATGTTGACATTATCACGGGTAAGGAGATAACCGTTGAGTTTGACAAGCCTTGCGCGCTTCAGGTGGACGGAGAGACGATTTTGGGCGTTAAGTCCTATAGAGCAAAGGCAAAGGTGCCTGCTAAGGTATAAAAAAACAGCAAAAGGTTGCCGGGTAATCCCGACAACCTTTTTAAAATTAAAAGGGGCTTAAAAGCCCCTTTTTGTTATTTGAAATTGTCAAGCACAAGCTCGCTTACGTAGGTAAAGGAGTCGATCGTGCCGAGAGACTTGCCCTCGCATCTGCCCTGATTATATTTCTCGCCGTCAAGCACCAGAAGCGGTACGTATTCGCGCGAGTGGTCTGTTGAGGGAGTAGAGGGGTCACAGCCGTGGTCGGCGGTGATAATGAGCATATCGTCATCCTTGAGCTTTGCGAGAAGCTCGCCAAGGCGCACATCAAACTCGTTTATTGCGTTCGTGTATCCCTCTGCGTTGTTTCTGTGACCAAAGACCATATCGAAGTCGACAAGGTTAACAAAGCAAAGGCCGGTAAAGTCGGTATCGGCAATTTTGAGTGTAACGTCCATGGCCTCGGTATTGTTTGCGGTGGGTGTGGAGGAGGACACCCCGCGCGAGGCGAAGATGTCGTTTATCTTACCGACCGAAATGGTCGCGTAGCCGCGAGCCATAAGCTTATCGAGCATAGTGTCCTTAGGGGGCAAGAGGGAATAGTCGTGTCTGCCCGAGAGGCGCTTGAAGGGGTATTCGCCGCCAAAGGGACGCGCGATAACTCTGCCAACGCCATGCTCGCCCTGGAGCATCTCGCGTGCGATCTCGCAATATCTGTAAAGCTCCTTAAGCGGAACGATGCTCTCGTGCGCAGCGATCTGGAAAACAGAGTCTGCCGAGGTATATACGATAAGCTTGCCTGTCTTAAGATGCTCCTCGCCGTAGTCGCGGATGACGTCTGTGCCCGAGTAGGGCTTGTTACAAAGCACGCCTCTGCCGCATTTCTCGCTGAATTCGTCGATAAGCGACTGAGGGAAGCCCTCGGGATAGGTGGGGAGGGGCTTTTCGGAAACGAGTCCTGCGATCTCCCAGTGACCTGTGGTGGTGTCCTTGCCCTGTGATCTCTCGTTCATTCTGCCATAATTCGCCATGGGGAAGGGGACGGGGAGATATTCTCCACGTGAGCAATCCTTGATATTGAAAAGGCCGAGCTTTTTGAGATTGGGGCAATTGAGTTTGCCTGTGTTCTGCAGGGCTTTTAGCGTATGGCTGCCCTCGTCACCGAATCTTGCGGCATCGGGGAGCTCTCCTACGCCAAAGCTGTCGAGAACTATCAAAAATATTCTTTTTTTCATATTCTTCCTTATTATAATAGAATTATTCCTCTGCGACCTCAAGCGCGATCTCCATCATCTTTGTAAAGGCGGTACGGCGAGCGTCCGCGCTCATATTCTGTGAGGGATCGATAAAGGAATCGCTGACAGAGCAGATGCAGAGCGCCTTCTTGCCTGCGCGTGCGGCATTGCAATAAAGAGCTGCCGCCTCCATCTCAACACCGAGAACTCCAAGCTTTGACCAAGCGAGGTCGGAGAAGGAGTCGTTGTAGAAGATGTCGGAGGAGAATACGTTACCTACGCGGTAGTTAACGCCTGCCTTCTCGCACTCCTCGACCGCGCGGCGGACGAGTCCGAAGTCGGCGATAGGAGCAAAGTGGCCGTGGAGGTTATACTGATCCGCAAAATTGCCGTTGGTGCATGCGCCCATTGCGACTACGATGTCACAGGGCTTGAGGTCTGCCTGGAAGGAGCCGCAAGAGCCAACGCGGATAATGCTGGATACGTCGTAGAAATTGAAAAGCTCGTAGGAGTAGATACCGATAGAGGGCTGTCCCATACCTGACGCCATGACCGAAACTCTCTTGCCCTTATAATATCCCGTATAGCCCTGAACGCCGCGGATATCGTTTACGAGAACGGCATTTTCAAGGTAGTTCTCCGCGATGAACTTAGAGCGGAGGGGGTCGCCGGGCATAAGCACGGTCTTTGCGAAATCTTCCTTTTTACAAGCTATATGTGCTGTTGGAATAGGCATAATTTTATCTCCTTGTGATTTTGATTAATAGCCCGCGCCTGTGTCGGTCTGCTTGATGATCTTAACTACGCGGCTTGTGCCGAGTCTGTCTGCGCCAAGAGCCATAAAGTCCTCTGCGTCCTCAAGCGAGGAGATGCCGCCTGCCGCCTTTACCTTAACGTGTGCGGGGGAGTTCTCGCGCATGAGCTTAACGTCCTCGCGTGTAGCACCCGCGGTAGAGAAGCCTGTGGAGGTCTTGATAAAGTCCGCGCCTGCCGCGCCTACGATCTCGCACATCTTGATCTTTTCCTCGTCGGTAAGGAGGCATGTCTCGATTATGACCTTAAGTATTTTGTCGCCGCAAGCCGCCTTGATAGCCTTGATCTCGCGGAGAAGGTAGTCGTAGTTCTTAGCCTTAAGCTCGCCGATATTGATAACCATATCTATCTCGTCTGCGCCCTCGCGGATGGCGTCCTCGGTCTCAAAAACCTTTACTGCGGTGGAGTTGTAGCCGTTGGGGAAGCCGATTACGGTGCAGATAGCGAGCTTATCGCCAACGTAATTCTTTGCGCGTCCTACGTAAACGGGGGGGATGCAGACCGATGCGGTGCCGTATTTGATACCGTCGTCGCAAATAGCGCGGATCTGCTCCCAAGTAGCGCTCTGAGCAAGCAGGGTGTGGTCACAAACGCTTAAAATCTTTTCGTTTCTTTCATTAGTGTTCATATTATTTTCTCCAATCCGGAATTAATATTTTTCTCCTTATATTTTATCACATTTTCATAAAAAAATCAAGATATTGCACCCATATTTCCGTAAAACGACGAAATAAATTGAGAAAATCAACTTTTTTGCCCTGCTTTATTGAATTTGGCGCGTGGGAGTGATATAATTAGTCTATAAGTGCTTGGCGCAAGCCTGAAGGAAGGTAATTTTATGAGCATCAGAGTTGGAATTTACGGCTACGGCAATCTCGGCCGCGGAATAGAGAGCGCAATAAGGCAGAACGGCGACATGACTCTTGCCGCGTTTTTTACGCGCAGAGATCCGTCTGCCCTTAAGACCATGAGCGCGGGCGTGCCTGTATATTCTGCAAGTGAAATTGAGGCGCATGCCGACGAGATAGACGTGCTTATCCTCTGCGGAGGAAGCGCGACCGATCTGCCCGTGCAGACACCCGCTCTCGCCTCGAAATTTTGCGTTGTAGACAGCTTTGATACTCACGCGCGTATTCCGGAGCACCTTGCGGCAGTCGACGCCGCGGCGAAAAAAGGCGGCAAGACCGCTCTTATCTCCTGCGGCTGGGATCCCGGTATGTTCTCGTTAGGTCGCCTTTATGCTCTCTCGGTTCTGCCCGACGGCAAGGACTACACATTCTGGGGGCGCGGTGTCAGTCAGGGACATTCCGATGCGATACGCAGAATTGACGGCGTGCTTGACGCAAAGCAATATACCGTTCCCGTTGAGTCTGCTCTTGACAGCGTAAGAGCGGGCAACGCGCCCGAGCTTACAACACGCGAAAAGCACACGCGCGAGTGCTTCGTTGTGCCTAAGGAGGGAGCAGACCTTGAGCGCATTGAGCGCGAGATCAAGGAGATGCCCAACTATTTTGCAGACTACGACACCACGGTACATTTTATTTCGCTTGAGGAGCTTCGTCGCGACCATGCGGGCATTCCGCACGGTGGGTTCGTTATCCGCAGCGGCAAGACAGGCTTCGAGCGCGAGCATAATCACATTATAGAATACAGCCTTAAGCTTGATTCCAACCCCGAATTTACCGCGTCTGTTATCGTTGCCTACGCGCGCGCGGTGGTAAGGCTTTACCGTGAGGGTAGCTATGGCTGCAAGACGGTATTTGATATTCCCCCCGTATATCTCTCTGAGAGGAGCAGGGAGGAGCTTATTGCATCTTTACTGTAATCTTGTAAAATATTAAGTAAACTTAACATAAGTTTAGAAAACTAAATAAAATATGATAAAAATAAAGGACACACTTGGGTTTCAAGTGTGTCTTTTATCTTTTAGTCTTCGGAAATCAAGCCGGGGATACTGGGGAGCTCAATGCCGCCACCGGACATGCTTCCGCCGGCATCGATCTCATCACCGTCATACTTATATGACTCCGTGATTATATCCTGCTCGTTTATCTTAACAAGCTTAACGGAGGGGGTAGAATAAATTTCCTTAATCATTTATATTATCCTTTCATCAAAGCCGGTGTTAGAGGGGAGCCGAAGGCAGATCAATGCTTCCGTCACCGTTTGATGAAGTGATAATATCTTTTCCGTCCGTTTCAATCAGCTCCATTTCGGGAGCCTCATACGTCTTCTTCATTGTTATATCATCCTTTCATCGGTTAATTATGTCAAAGGGGCACTGGGGAGATCGATTGAACCGTTACCCTCGCCCGCGTCTATTTCGGGGCCACCGCTATCACCGGAACCTCCGCCGGGATTACTGCCGGAGCCGCCCGTACCGGGGGGTTCGGGCTCGGTGTTTTCACCGCCCTCGCCGGGATTATCGGGATCGGGATTGTCGCCACCGCCGGTGGTACCTCCCTCGCCGCTGCCGCTTCCTGCACCGGGGGTGGTGCCTTCGTTTTCATTAGGGGGAGGGGGATTGTCTCCGTTTCCGCCGCCCTCGCCGGGTTCGTTGGCTTCGGGAGCTGTAGTTTCCTCGGAGGAGTCGGTAGTTTCCTCGGAGGAGTCGGTTGTCTCCTCGCGGGGCGCGGTGGTTTCCTCGGTTTTTGTTGTTACTTCAACGGGCGGCAAGGTGAGCTCTTCGCTCTCACCGTATTCCGGGTCCAAATCTGTTGTGATTTCCTCGGCCGTTGTCGTTTCTTCCTCAGTGGTTGTCGTTTCTTCCTCAGTAGTTGTCGTAGCCGCCTCGGAGCTTTCCTGTTGGGAGGTAGCCGCCTCGGTGGTCTCTGTATTGGTAGCTTCGGTTGCTTCGGTTGCCGAAGTTGTTTCCGTTTGTGTGCCTGATGATATTTCAGTTGTTACTGCTTCGCCCTCGTTGCTTTCCTCTGTCGAGGACTGCTGAGAAGAGGTCTGCGTTGAGGAGTTTGATTCCTCGCCCGCAGGCTCCTCCTCGCCGCTATCGCAAGCGGCGAGGGGAACGAGCACAAGTGATATCACCAGAAGTAAGCAAAATAGCTTCTTCATTTATCTATTACTGATTGGATGCCTGAGCGTATGCTTCTGCAGCAACACCGTACTGGTATGTAGCAACGATCATGTTCTTTGTTGCCTGATCAGCCTCTGCGTAAATAGACAAGAGGTAATCGTTGAGGGTGAAGGAAGCTGCGTCTGCCTCGTTGCCGTTTTCATCGTAAACGGTAACTGTAAGCGTGTCGTTGAGCTGTGTGGGAGCAAGTCCTGTTACTGCAAGCTCACCCTTGCTTGTGATGTGGTTTGCAAAGCTTTCGTTGTTAGCGAGAGTAACACCACCGAGAACAACTGTTACCTTGTAGTCTGTGTAGTCGGTCTGAGTGTTTATCTGGAATCTTACGTTGACCTTTTCGCCAAGGTTAGCGTAGATGCCCTCGAAGACATCGCCTTCTGTAGCCTTCCAGTTGGATGTGGTTTTGAAGTAATCGTCTGTGAGATTACCTTCGAGTGTTCCGTTTGCTGCTGCGGTGTACTGGTCGATCTTGTCAAGAAGGTCTGCAGCCTTAGCCTGCTCGGAATCGGGATTTTCCTCTATGTAAGCGTCCATAGCCGCCTTGTACGTGGTGTAGCTTACGTCCTTTGTTACGAAATCATTTGTTCCGTCGGTAATAACGAAGGTTAATGCCTCGCCCAAAGCCTTGGGTGTGAAAGAGTAGGAGTAAACGTTTACGCCTGCCTTGAGTTCAACCTCTGTGCCGTAGGTACCTCTGAACAATACCTTTGCGCCGGGGTTAGCTGCAAGCCACTCTGCGGAAACGGTAGCAGTTACGTTAACGGTAACACTGCCGCCAACGGAGAACTGGTGCTTATCGTATGTGGGAGCTACAAGACCGTCAATGTAGCTTACCTTGATGGAGTCAACAAATACCTTTGCCTTTGACAATGTGAACTTGACTGCTCCCATTGCATTATCCAATGTAAGAGTAACTTCCTTGTCGTTAACAGATGCAGTGTAGCCTGCCTCCGTAAGTGCTTCAGCAAGATCGGATGCGTATGTAGTAGAGTTAGCGGTGAATACGATCTTTGTTATTGCCTTGTTAACACCAAGACTGATGATGACTTCAGAGCCCTTGTAGAAACGAGCAGGATCTGCATAATCACCTACGGGGCTTGATGAAGATGCTTTGTTGTTTATAAGTATAATACCGTTTTCTGTCCAGATCTGCTGTGTAGATGTATATGTTGTACGCTTATCTTTGTCATCAAATGTCAATGTAAGAGCATTGGGATCCTCGGGCTCGGTTTCGGTCTCGGTCTCGGTCTCGGTCTCAGTGGGCTCCTCGCTTTCGGGAGTGTTGTCGATGAATTCAGTGATCCAGCCGTTCTTCATCTGAGCGGCTTCGTTGTACTTACCGATTACACCGTAAACGGTGACAACGTCGCCTGCAACAGGCTTAACGTCAAGCGCATCGTATCTTACGGTTCCGTTATCGTTGTACGTGCCGTAGATCTGAAGCGTATTGTCGTTTTCGTCTTTGATATACATGTTACCGTACGTGGTGTTATATACCTCTGTAATCGTACCTGTTACGTAGTACTTGTCCGTGGTAGTTGTGTTGTGCGCATAGACGGAGCCAAGTGCGATTGCTTGTTCTATCGTAAGAATAGAATCTGCCGCGGGAGGAACTACTGTGTTACAGCCTTCAACGTCGCAAACGAAGTCGCTGTTTGTGTCTGCGTGTGTATGATCCAAAACAGCACTACATTCGTCGCAAACGAAGTTGCCGTCTTCATCTGTATGTTCGTGAGTTTCGGGCTCTTCGCCGCCTGCAGGAGGCTCGGGAGTTTCGCCGTCTGCGAGCTCATAGATCCGAAGTGCTTTCTGTGAAGCGGATGCGTAGCAAGCGAAGAGGGGAGAACCGTTGTTAGGGTTATACTGCATTACGTTTCTATTGGAGCTTGCGGTAGCTGCGATAGAAGCAACACCATCTGTGATGGAAATTGTCCAAGAACCATGCACATCGATAGATGACTTGGTCTTGAGCTGGTTTCCACTGCTGGACGCTGCATAGAGATAGCCGGTGCCAACATTGAATGCGAATGTGCCGTCGGTTGTACCAGCTTCAAGGGTAATAACCTGTACGTTCTCGTCAATGGTTAATGTGTTGCCGGTTATTGTAACGGTGCCGGCACCACGGTTGCTGGATTTTTGATTTGTACCAAGTGCATCAGTGGACTCCCCTGCTCCAACGATAACAATCTTATCGCCGGCCTTCAAGGAGGAGGCGTCGGTAACCAATACGTATGTAGGAACATCGGGCTCTTCTGCGCCGCAAGCGGAGCAAACGCCGTCTACGTACTTGTGAGATGCGGGATCACCGTATGGTTTTGTACATCTAGAACATACTGCAGGAGAGGTACATGTAGCCTCGCCGCCGGTGTGTCCAAGAGCGGGGATTTCTTCCTGAGCGGTTATAATGTAATTACAATCTGTGTTTGCGCACTGCAAGCCTTCGGTAAGACCTGTTTCGGTACATGTTGCGCCAACTGCTGCGAGGACCTTTGTGTCGGTGTGCTGGCAAGAGGGGGCACCGGAAGATGCGCCGTATGTGATTTGTATGGATTTGATGTATATTGCCTTCGATGAGCTTTGTGCGTAGGAAAGTACTACATCACCTGACAAAGGAGTGTCAGTTTCAAAGGTATAAGCCTTGTTAGATGAGGTAAGGCTTTGCTGACTTCCAATCTTGGTGCCGCCTACGGTAACATTTAACGTTGCAGTAGTGCTGCTAGCTCCGGAGGTGTTGATAACGATTTTCGTTACACCATTAAATGGTTCTGATGTTAGTGTCAAGGATGTGTAGGCGGCTTTGGAGGAGCCAAACTGATGACCCTTGGTGCCGTCCTTTCCCCAATAGTTACCGTTGCCCTCAAGTGTCCAGTCGACTGCGTTGAGCGTCTTTGTTTGGTTATTAGCAGAAAATTGCTGGCTCGTAAACTCGTAGGAATAGGTTTCGTTCGCCGCGGTTACGGTTACGGGGATTGCAGGAAGCAATGATGCGAGCATCACTACTACCAAGAGAAGGGAGGTTAGTGCTTTGAAATGTCTTTGTTTCATTTTTTCGTCACCTTTTCTTTAGATTTTTGATGTTATGACTCTATACGCGCGCGTACGCGTATATATTAATATACATCTTAATTGTATCACTTTATCTGGGGCCTGTCAACGGGAAAGAGGAAAAAGAAAAAATATTTTTCGTTTTTTATAAGAAAGTGCTATTTCCGTGTGGATTATAGGTGTTTTTTTCGGAAAAGGGCTAATTTTTTCCAATTATGTGTTTTGTAGGGAATGGCGCTTTCGGCCGATTCAAATTTTGATTTGTAGGGGCATTGTAACTCGAAATGGGCATCCTCATCCGTCGCCTGCGGCGCCACCTTCCCCTGCCTTGGGGAAGGCTTTGGTTTAACTGCGGCGAATATATATTTGTAGCCGTGAAAATTATTTTACTGTCTGTAAATTTTGAATGGCTTCCGCGTTGCGTATGCCTCCCTTGTGTAAAGGGAGGTGGATTGCGAAGCAAGACGGAGGGATTGTTCTAGTGCATATGCTTCATTTACAATCCCTCACCGCCTGCGGCGGAGTTCCCTTTACACAAGGGAGCCTTTGTTTTAAAGCGACAATGCCTTGATATACGGGGCGTTATTAATAGACCGTCGCCCCCTACGAAATTTCAAATTTTGATTTATAGGGGTGTCCACGGCTGTAAAATTCGTTTGGATTACG
>JAZSBL010000030.1:0-71781 GCA_045602385.1 Eubacteriales bacterium
TATGCAGGACATCTCCTCATCAAGCGCGAAATACACGCCGGAGTTTTGAAAGTGCAGAGTTACAAACTCGTAGGGGCGGTGCCTTGGTGCCGCCGCCAAATTGCGATTTATCTGAGACTTCACGGAAACAGCGCGAAGCGGAATTAAAGTTTTCGCCCGCCTTTTTCAAAAGGCGGCGCCAATCCAACGCGCGGAGCGTTGGTCGCCCTCCGCAGAGGGCGAAACTTTCCCCGTGGCGTTTCTTTTTTGCTAAGGTTTTTTCTTGCGCCTCTTGTGCCAAAGAAAAAAGCGGATAAAGGATTAAAATATGCCTATGTAGAGAAAGGGAAACCCCCACTTGTGTGTTTCCCTCTTTCGGCTACGCCGAAATTCACCCTTCGCGGCGCTTTCGAACGATAAGGAGTTTCGCCCTCTGCGGAGGACGACCGCCGAGCTCGGCGGCTCAGCCAAGCCTTTTGAAAAAGGCTTGAGCGAAAACTTTCCACAGTTTTTGTCGCCATAACACCCCGACAAATCAAAATTTGCAGCCCGTAAGCCTTGCGGGTTTTTTTCTTTTTATTCACCGAAAATTCACAGAGAAATGCCGAAAAAACCTCTTGCAAAGTATAATAAAATGTGGTATAATGCGGGATAGTTAACTACTTAACGGTTAACTACTTAATTATTTTGACCCCGAAAGGAGCTAACCCTTGACAGAAAATACAGTATCAACCACGGAAAATGACCGCGAGTCCAGAGTTCAAAAGGCGATATTCACATCTATAACGACAGATAAGATGCACCGCAAGGCCATTGAAAAATGGGCGACCGATGCAGGCATGCACCGCTCCCAGCACAGGATGCTGATGTATCTTTCCCGATGTGAAAACACCCCATCGCAAAAGGACCTCGCCCAGCACTTTGATATAAGCCCCGCCGCGGTAGCGGGTACGCTTAAAAAGCTGGAGGCAGACGGATATATCGAGCGAGGTAAATGCAGCGAGAGATCAGACTCCCGCTTCAACGAGATAAGAATTACCGAAAGAGGTCGCGAGGCTACCATGCAGAGTCGCAAATATTTCAGGCACATCGACATGGAGGCTCTGCGAGATTTCTCGGACGAGGAGCTTGACCTGTTTATCGGTTTTCTTAACCGTATTCAGGAAAACCTCAAAAGCTGTGAGCCGATAGAAGAATAAGGAAAGGAATATACACACAACATGAAAAAATGGATGAAATACGTAAAGCCCTATACGCTTTACTTTATTTTAGGCCCGCTGTGTATGATCATCGAGGTCGTAGGTGAGGTGCTGATGCCCCTATTCCTCGCCGAGATCATAAACAGCGCGATCGCGGGCACGATAACAACCGAATCCAGCCTTTTGGTAATGGCTAAAATGATAGGAACTGCGCTACTTATGATGATAGGCGGCGTGGGTGGCTCCTACTTCGGCGCAAAGGCATCGGTAAACTTCGCCTCCGACCTCCGCAGTGACCTTTTCAAAAAGGTGCAGGGCTACAGCTTTGCAAACATTGATAAGTTCTCCACCGGTTCTCTGGTTACAAGACTTACCAACGACGTAACCCAGATGCAGATGATGGTAAATATGGCGCTCCGCATGATGCTCCGCTCACCCGGTATGCTTATCGGCGGCGTGCTTATGGCAATCAAATTAAGCCCATCGCTTTCCATAGTTATGGCGGTCACTCTCCCCTTGCTTATCGCGGCTATGGCGATAATAATAGTAAGAGGTATGCCCCTGTTCTCAAAAAGACAGGATAAGATCGATAAGCTCAACTCCACCGTTCAGGAAAACATCACCAACGTGCGCGTTGTAAAATCCTTTACGCGTGAGGGCTTTGAGACCGAAAAATTCGAGGACGCAAACAAGGACCTCAAGGACGCTGGAATGTCCGCTATGAAGAACATGATCCTCATGTCCCCCGTACAGTCCTTCTTTATGTATCTAACTATCGCGCTTGTTATCTGGTTCGGTAGTCAGCTCGTCATCACGAACTTTGACACGGTAGGACTTAACTCCTCCTTTGGCGTAGGCGAGCTTTCCTCCTTTATTAATTACGTAACACAGATCCTTATGTCGCTTATGATGGTGACCTTTATGCTCATGTTCTCCTCCCGAGCGCTTGCCAGTGCAAAGCGTATCTCCGAGGTGCTTGACGAGAAGGTCGACATCACCGACGTTTACGGCGTTGACACCGAGGCTACAATCGAGCGCGGCGAGATCGAATTCCGCGGCGTTACCTACCGTTATTACAAGCACAGCGCAGAGCCTGTACTCTCAAATATCAATCTGACTATTCCCGCGGGAAGCACGGTTGGTATCATCGGCTCTACCGGTTGCGGTAAGACCACTCTCGTGTCACTTATCCCCCGCCTTTACGACGTTGACGAGGGTGACGTGCTTATCGACGGCAAGAGCGTAAAGGACTATTCCCTCTACAACCTCCGCGAGGGCGTTGGAATGGTATTGCAGAAAAACGTTCTTTTCTCGGGTACCATCGAGGAAAATCTCCGTTGGGGTAAGGCAGATGCCGGCGACGAGGAGATGATGGCGGCGGCGGAAAACGCGCAAGCAGACAAATTTGTCAAGAACTTCACCTTAGGCTACAAGACCGAGCTCGGTCAGGGCGGCGTTAACGTATCAGGCGGTCAGAAGCAGCGTCTTTGTATCGCCCGCGCGCTTCTCAAGAGCCCCAAGATAATAATTCTCGACGACTCGACAAGCGCGGTCGATACCGCCACCGAGGCACAGATCCGCAAGGCGTTCCGCGAGGAGCTTGCAGACTCCACAAAGATCATCATCGCGCAGAGAATCTCCTCTGTTCGCGACGCGGATATGATAGTCGTTATGGACGACGGTAAGATCACAGGTGTGGGCACGCATAGTGAGCTTATGGAAAACAATATAGAATATCAGGAAATCTACAACTCTCAGATCTCCGGAAAGGATGGCAAGTAATATGGCACGTTCACTTTCCGAGCTTCAAAAGCAATATAACAGCTCATCAAAGCCCGGCGGCCCCGGTGCGGGCAGAGGTCCCGGTATGGGCGGCGGTCACCGTGGCAGAGGCCCCGCAGGTATGGGCGGAAAGCCCAAGGACCTTAAAAAGGCAGTAGGCAGACTTCTCTCCTACGTGGGCAAATATAAGGTTCTCCTTGTTGTAGTTTTCATTTTTATGATGCTAAACACGGTAACCTCTCTTGTCGGCGGATACCTTACAAGACCTATCGTTAACCGACTTACCGAATACGTCGGTCTTGAAGTCGATTCCGAAAGCCTTTCAAGCCCGATATATCAGGCTCTTGATGGCGCCATCGTGTCGCTCAAGGACGGCGCGGTCGATCTCATAGGATCAATGGTGGGTGACGGCTTCAATCCCACAGCAACGGCGGTTATGTTCTATATCGCATCGGCTCTGATAATTCTCGTCAGCATTTATCTTTTCACTATTCTCACGACCTATCTTCAGTCGAGAATAATGCTGACTATTTCACAGAACGCTATTGAAAAGATAAGAAATGACCTTTTCACCAAGCTCCAGAAGCTTCCCGTGCGCTACTTTGACACTCACCCGACGGGCGAGATAATGTCGCGCTTCACAAATGACGTTGATAATATCGACGTTATGTTCAACAACTCGCTTACAAGCATTGTTTCGGGCGTTATATCCCTTGTGGGTACGTTCGTATTCATGGTCACCACGAATATCTGGCTGACTATCATCACGGTTGTATTTATTCCCTTCTTCGCTATCGGCGGCGCAAAGATCGCAAGTGCATCCCGTAAGTATTATACGGGTCAGCAGGCGGCTCTCGGTGCGGCAAACGGATATATCGAAGAAACAGTTACAGGTCAGAAGGTAGTAAAGGTATTCAACCATGAGGAGACCTGCTGTGAGGAGTTTGACATCCTTAACGAGGACCTCCGCGACAAGCAGATGAAGGCGCAGTTCTACGGCGGCATCATGGGCCCGATAATGCACAACACAAGTATGATAAGCTACTCCGTGACTATCGGTGTGGGCGGAATACTCATGGCAGCGGGTAAGCTTGACCCCGGCGCGCTCCAGCTCTTTGCGCAGTACTCAAAGCAGTTCTCAATGCCGATAAATAATATCTCCCAGCAGACCGCAACAATTTTCTCGGCTCTTGCCGGCGCGGAGCGAGTATTTGCAGTCATGGACGAATCTCCCGAGCTTGCAGACAAGGAAGAATCCATCTCCATGCCCGATATGAAGGGCGACGTTATCTTTGAGGATGTAACATTCGGCTACAATCCCGACAAGGTGATCCTTAAAAACATCACTCTTTACGCGCATCCCGGTCAGAAGATAGCATTCGTAGGTTCTACGGGCGCGGGTAAAACTACCGTAACAAATCTTCTCTCTCGCTTCTACGACATTGATTCGGGTAAGATAACTATTGACGGTGTTGATATTCACGACATCAAGCGCGATTCTCTCCGCTCCAATATCGCAATGGTTCTTCAGGATACATTCCTCTTTACAGGAACGGTTATGGAGAATATCCGCTACGGCAGACCCGATGCGACTGACGAAGAGGTAATCCAGGCGGCGAAGACCGCAAGCGCGCACAGCTTTATCATGCGACTTGAAAACGGCTACGACACCCTCCTTGAGGGTAACGGTGCAAATCTCTCGCAGGGTCAGCGCCAGCTTCTCAATATTGCCCGCGCGGCAATTTCCAAGGCTCCCATTCTCGTTCTTGACGAGGCGACAAGCTCGGTCGACACAAGAACCGAGCGCCATATCGAGCACGGACTTGCGCGCCTTATGGCAACAAGAACGACGTTCATTATCGCGCACCGTCTTTCCACCGTCCGCAACTCAAACGCCATTATGGTGCTTGAGCAGGGCGAGATAATCGAGCGCGGAACTCACGAGCAGCTCCTTGAAATGAAGGGACGCTACTACGAGCTTTACACGGGCAAGCGCGAGCTTGACTAAAGTGTCTGATAAGCATAAAAAAGGCTACCCCGAAATCAGGGGGTAGCCTTTTGTGTTTCTGATCAAGTTAAACCGTTTTTTGAATCCATTCGGCAATATCCGAAATGACCTCTTGTCCGATATGTTGCTCTACGCCGTACTCTTGCTTTGCGAGCATAATATTGCCGTGTACCGAGGGCACGAATGCGTGATTCAAATTGTCGTACAGACGAAATTCTACGTTATCGCGATCCGACAAAAGCTGCTTATACGCATTAAAATCCCTCTCAACCGTAGCCTGAAAGTCCTTTTCGCCCTGCATAAAGAGCATCGGCTTTTTCGTCTTGCTCAAATACTCGGGTGCCGAATGCTCGCCCATTTCCTTGAAATAATACAGCGTCGCTCCGCCGCCTATCCTTTTTCTTTTCGCGTCGTCGTCTGAAAGATCATACATTCCATCAAACATTGCGGAAAATTTAGCGTGTTGCTTTTTCATTATTTTTTGCACGAGTCCCTTTGAGGATCGCACGAGATCCTCCATCTGGTCTATCATAATTTCTTCAAGCTTGCGGGGTGAACCTGCCATCATGATAAGTCCCTTATAATTTCCGCCCTTGTCATCAATTCGTGGAGCAAGCATAGCTCCCATGCTATGTCCGATTATGAAAATATTTTCACGGTCAATGCGCGGATCGTTTTTAAGCATTTCAGTAGCAAGGATCGCATCCTCTATGGTCTCGGTTTTTACCGTGACATCCTTTTCCCTCAGAAGCTTGAATGCGTGAGCGAAGGTTCTTTTATCGTATCTTACCGATGCGATCCCGCTCTCCGCAAGACCGTCTGCCAGATCCTTGAAGGGTGTAAGCTTGCCTACCTTCTCGTCCATATTGCTGGCGCCCGATCCGTGCACCAAAACGACTGCGGGCACGGGTCGCTCTGCTCCACTCGGAAGTGTCAGCATGCCCTTCAGCGGATATTTCGTATCTTTTCCTATAATTATTTTTTCTCTTATCATAACATTCACTCCCAATAAATATTCTCTCACTTAAAACATATCACAAAATTAGTTACTTGTATACATACCGTTGGTTGAGTTAATTCAATTCGTCAAAAAACATCGGAGCAACGACAAAAAAGATCGGCTTTTACAAGCCGATCTTTTTTATTTATCTGAAGCCGTCAATGACCGTCATTATCTCCTCAAGCTCCTCCTCGGTGAATACCGATTTATCGCCGTTGGAGATAAGTGTTATGCCGGACATATTCGTTTGTCCCGGATATGAGAGCATTATAGGGCCGTGAGTCACGGTCACCCTGTCGCCCGTATCATAGGAATCAAGCATTCCGCTCTCTATCGGATACACCCACATAAGCACGCCGTGGTCGTCCATAAGCAATGCCCCGTTTTTATCCTTGCCGAAATAGAGTCTGCCGGAGGTCTTTCCCTCCTCTACGGCTTCGTAGGATTCCCCCGTTGATGTATTGGCACCGTCCGCAGCATTTTCAGCACATGCCGAGAGCATAAGCAAGAATGCAAGGCAGGCGGCGACCATGCAAAATATAAATGTCCTTTTTTTCATGTTCGTCTACCTTCCTTGCAATTCATATTTGTCTTTTATCTTACTCTCTCTCCAAGAGGAGTTTCGGGGTCAAGGAATACAACTCTTACGGTCTCCTCACCCGATGCGAGAATCATACCGTTGGACTCAATGCCGCAAAGCGTTGCGGGCTTGAGGTTCGCCACAACGATAATTCTCTTGCCTATAAGATCCTCGGGCTGATACCACTTGGCAATACCCGACACTACCTGTCTTTGCTCGTAGCCGAGATCGATCTTAAGCTTCAACAGCTTCTTTGCCTTCGGTACCTTCTCACATTCAAGTATCTTTGCTGTGCGAAGCTCAACGTTCATGAAATCCTCGATGCCGATAAGAGCGCAGCCCTCGGGCTTTTCGGGAATAGCATCCGCCTTGGCCTTTGCCTCTGCCGCCTTCTTCTTTGCCTCCATCTCTGCCTCAAGCTCTGCAAGCATCTTGGCCTCGTCGATTCTTGCGAACATTACGCGTGAATCACCAACCGTATTACCTGCCTTGATAGCGCCGAACTTATCTGCCGAGCTTACACTGTCGTAGCTCTGAGCATCGGTCGCGAGAAGTGTCAATACCTCCTCTGCGGTCGCGGGAATAAAGGGCTTGAGAAGCACCGCTCCAAAGCGAATAGCTTCAAGAAGATTGTAGAGAACCGTTCCGAGTCTTGCTCTCTTTGTCTCATCCTTTGCAAGCGTCCAGGGTGTTGTTTCATCAATATATTTATTTGCGCGCGAGAGCATCTCAAAGATGCATTCAAGCGCGTCCGCGATGCGGAAGCCGTCCATATTCTTGACAACTCCCTCGTATGCCTTAACGCAAGCCGCCTTAAGCTCTGCGTCGATCTCCTCTGCCTCGCAAGGCTCCTGAATGACCTTGTCAAAATACTTCTTCTGCATATCAAGCGTACGCTTAACGAGGTTTCCGAGGTTGTTTACAAGGTCTGTATTGAATCTCTTGATTACGGTTTCATAGGTGATGCTTCCGTCGTTTGCAAAGGGCATCTCGGAGAGCGCGTAGTAACGGACTCCGTCAATACCGAAACGCTGTGCAAGCTCATCAGCATAAATTACGTTTCCGCGGGACTTGGACATCTTGTCGGTGCCGAAGTTGAACCAAGGATGACCAAATATCTGCTTCGGGAGCGGAATATCAAGCGCCATAAGGAAGATAGGCCAATAGATCGTGTGGAAGCGGAGAATATCCTTTCCGATAACGTGGACGTCCGCGGGCCAATATTTCTTGAACTTTTCGCTCTGCTGTTCAAAGGACTTGTCGGGATTGTATCCGATAGCGGTAATATAGTTGGTAAGCGCGTCAAGCCATACGTAGGTCACGTGTCTGGGATCGAAATCTACCGGAATACCCCAAGTAAAGGACGTACGCGATACGCAAAGATCCTGAAGTCCTCCCTCGACCTTCAAGAAGTTGTTTACCATCTCCTTCTTGCGGCTCTCGGGCTGAATGAAATCGGGGTTCTCCTCAATGTGCTTAAGCAACCTGTCGGCGTACTTGCTCATCTTAAAGAAGTATGCCTCCTCCTCTGCTCTCTGCACGGGTCTGCCGCAGTCGGGGCACTTGCCGCCCTCTGCCTGAGTTTCGGTAAAGAATGACTCACAGGGAGTGCAATACCAGCCCTCATACTTTCCTTTATATATATCGCCCTGCTCGTAGAACTTCTTAAATATCTTTTTTACCGCCGCCTCGTGGTAATCGTCAGTCGTGCGGATAAAGTGGTCGTAGGACACGTTCATCTTGTCCCAAAGCTCGCGGATCTCACCTGCAACGCCGTCAACGTAAGCCTTGGGTGTGATGCCCGCCTCACGCGCGAGGTCCTCTATCTTCTGTCCGTGCTCGTCCGTACCCGTGCACATGAATACGTCAAAGCCCATCTCTCTTTTATATCTTGCCATAGCGTCTGTGGCGATAGCCTCGTAGGTATTGCCAAAGTGCGGCTTCTTGGATGCGTATGCAATTGCCGTTGTAATGTAGTACTTATTCATTTTGTCACCTTACACTGCGAATGGGCAGTGCCTTTCACAATTTACCGCTTATAATGTCACGGTTATTAATCATTATACCAAATCTAAAAATATTTTACAATAGATATTTCAAAATTTCTGCGTTATTTTTGGAAAAGCTCCTGGTTTTTTGGCTTAAAGTAAATAATAGTAATAATTTGCAAAAATAGGTAACAATGGAAATTATTAGGGTGTGTTTGTTAATTATCTATCACAGATTCTTGACAATTATTTGTCAGTGGCAAATTTTTATAAATCACCCCAAAATTCGACGGCGCGATTTAGTGCATTTTTCACAGTACTCTTAAAAAAAGCTATTGCAATTTAAAGAAAAATCTGCTATAATGATGGCGTGAAAGTGTGTCTTGCGGTGCGCTTTGCGACAAAACGGGCGTTTTTTGCGCTCTTTTGCCGAAAAACGCAGCAAATTGTTGACAAGACCCACCGTGCAATTATAATTTATCTGCCGAAATGCGGCAGCGGAAAGGAATCATGCAAAAATGAAAATTCTTGTCATTAATGCAGGAAGCAGCTCGCTTAAATATCAGCTCTTTGATATGACAACGGGCGCTGTATTGGCCAGAGGCTTGTGCGAAAAGATCGGTCTTACCGGTGCTATCACTCATAAGCGTCCCGGCAAGCCTAACTACGCAGAGGATTATCCTATGCCCACTCACAACGAAGCTATCGCTCTCGTTCTCAAGCTTCTTACGGATCCTGAGCTCGGAGTTATCGAAAGCGTCGATGAGATCAGCGCAGTAGGTCATCGCTTTGCACACGGAGGTAAGCTCAATAAGTCTTGTTTCCTTGGCGAAGAGGAGATCAAGTATATCGAGTCTATCATTCCGATCAACCCCCTCCACGGACCACCCGCGCTCAAGGGCGTTTCGGCTTGTAAGGCAGTCCTCCCGAACGTACCCCACGTAGGCGTATTCGATACGTCCTTCTATTCCAGCTTTGACGAGAAGGCATACATTTATCCCCTTCCTTATGAGTGGTATGAGAAGTACGGCGTTCGTCGCTACGGCTTCCACGGCACGTCGCACCGCTACGTATCCGCAAAGGCTTGTGAGTTCCTCGGCCTTGACTACAACAAGACAAAGATAGTTTCCTGCCACATCGGTTCAGGTTCTTCTATAACAGCTATCGACTGCGGAGTTGCAGTTGATACATCAATGGGCTTTACCCCCCAGGACGGTCTTCCCATGGGAACACGCTGCGGCGGTATCGACCCCTCTATCGTTGAGTACGTTTGCAAGCAGAGCGGTATGACCGTATCCGAGGTAAACGACGCGCTCAACAAGAAGTCCGGACTTCTCGGAGTTTCCGGCGTATCCAACGACATGCGTGACGTCCGCGCAGCAGCCGCAGACGGTAACGCTCGCGCACAGCTCGCGGCAGATCTTCTTACACGCTATGCTAAGAAGATAATCGGCTCTTATGTGGCAGAGATGAACGGAATCGACGTTCTTATCTTCACAGCAGGCCTTGGCGAAAACGATGAGATCGCGCGCCAGGAGATCGGCGATAACATGGAATTCTTCGGCATCAAGATCGACAGAGACGTCAATCTCAATGCTCCCAGAGGCGAGAACCTTGTTATCAGCACTCCCGACTCCAAGGTAAAGGTCGTTATCATTCCCACCGACGAGGAATTCATGATCGCATCCGACACATACAACCTCGTCAAATAATTTTGAAAAATAAAAATTAAAATACACTTTTGCGAAAGGAAAAACAAAAATGGCACAGTCATCCTTTGAAATCAAAAAAGAAATCTGCGACATTGGTAAGAGAATCTACGACCACGGCTTCGTAGCTGCCAATGACGGAAACATCTCTGTAAAAGTAGGACCTAACGAGTTCTACTGCACACCTACCGGTGTATCCAAGGGTTACATGACACCCGATATGATCATCAAGGTAGACGGCAAGGGCAACAAGATCGACGGTAAGCTCAATCCCTCCTCCGAGATCAAGATGCACATGAGAGTCTTCCAGGAGCGCCCCGACGTTAACGCTGTAGTTCACGCTCATCCCCCTGTTGCAACTGCATTCACAGTTGCAGGCGTTGAGCTTGACCAGTACATACTCCCCGAGGCGATCCTTACAATAGGTAACGTTCCTACCTGCGATTACGGTATGCCCTCCACAATGGAGATCCCGGATTCGCTTATGCCCTACATCCAGAAGCACGACGCGTTCCTTCTTAAGAACCACGGTGCTCTTACAGTAGGTAACACACTTCTCAGAGCTTGCTTCACAATGGAAGAGGTTGAGTTCAATGCAAAGATCAACCTTTACGCTCGTCAGATCGGTGTCGGCGCAAACGCTCACATCGAGGAGATCTCCTGCCACGAGCTTGAGAGACTTATGGAGCTCCGTAAGAAAATGGGTCTTCCCGGTAAGCACCCCGGATGCAAGACATGCCCCAATAAGGGTACTCCCAACTGCAAGTGCGCTGACGGTAAGTGCAGCTGCGACAGCCACGGCACACAGGCAACAGGCGAGGATGCTCTCGTTGCTGAGATCACAAGAAAAGTTCTCGCTGCTCTCGGTAGATAATTCGTTTTCACGAAATCCAAGAGAAAGGAGAACCCAATATGCTTAAAAACTTATCTGAGGCGCAGATCAATGCGATCGTCGCAAACGTCGTCGCCGAAATGAGAAAGCCCGCCGCTCCCGCGGCACAGGCAGAAAAGAAGGCTTGGGACTCCACTCAGTATATGGGACGTAAGCTCATCGGAGTTTACGAAACCATGGAGGAGGCTATCGAGGTCGCAAACGCAGGATATACTGCAGTTCGCGCAATGAGCGTAGCGCAGAGAGAGAAGATCATTACCGCTATAAGAGAGCTTACACGCGCAGAGGCGCAGACAATGGCGGCTCTCGGTGTTTCGGAAACAAAAATGGGCCGTGTTGACCACAAGTATGCAAAGCACGTGCTTGTTGCTGACAAGACTCCCGGAACCGAGGATATCATCGAGGAGGCTAAGACGGGCGACAGCGGTCTTACCCTCACCGAGATGGCTCCCTTCGGTGTAGTCGGTGCGATCACTCCCTCCACCAACCCTTCAGAAACAGTTATTTGTAACAGTATCGGTATGATAGCCGCAGGAAACGGCGTTGTTTTCAACCCCCACCCCGGCGCTATCGCTACCTCAAACTACGCAGTTGACCTTGTCAACCGCGCGGTTTACAGCGCGGGCGGCCCCCGCGTGCTCGTAGCGAGCGTGGTAAAGCCCACTCTCGATACAGCAAACGTAATGTACAAGCATCCGTCAATCAAGCTTCTCGTTTGCACGGGAGGCCCCGGAGTGGTCAAAGCTGTCCTTTCCTCCGGTAAGAAGGCTATCGGCGCGGGCGCGGGTAACCCCCCCGTTATCGTCGATGACACGGCGGATATCGATAAGGCTGCAAAGGACATTATCGACGGCTGTACGTTTGATAACAACCTTCCCTGCATCGCGGAAAAGGAAGTCTTCGTCTTTGAAAACGTCGCAGACAGACTCATCGCGGGCATGCAGAAGAACGGCTGTATAAAGCTCACTCGCGCTCAGGCGGACGAGCTTGCAAAGGTAGTTCTCGTTGAAAAGACCGACAAGTCGGGCAGAACGAAGAAGATCGTTAACCGTGACTGCGTCGGACGTGATTGCAAGGTCATCCTTGAAAAGATCGGCATCAAGGTCGGTGACGACATAAGATGCGCTATCGCGGAGGTTCCCTTCGAGCACGAATTTGTCCAGGAGGAGCTTATGATGCCTATTCTGGGTATCGTTCGCGTCAAGGACATAGACGAAGCTATCAAGCTTGCGGTCAAGGCTGAGCACGGCAACCGCCATACAGCACACATGCATTCCAAGAATATCGACAATCTCACGGCATTTGCACGCGCGGTTGAAACAACGATCTTCGTAAAGAATGCTCCCTCTTACGCAGGAATAGGCTTCGGCGGCGAGGGACACACGACCTTTACAATCGCAGGTCCTACCGGCGAGGGTATCACATCGGCGCGCTCCTTTACAAGAAAGCGCCGCTGCGTAATGGTCGACAGCTTCCGTATTATATAAATGGAAGCATCGCAAATTTACAGAAAGGACAGAAACAAAATGGATATTACAGCTTCCCAGATCGAAAGCATAGTTCGCTCCGTGATAAGCTCCATGGGCGCAGGCGCGGCAGCTCCTAAGGCTGCAGGCGCGATCCCCACGACAGCTCGGGTTGCAATGCTTACCGGTACAAAGAAGATTGAAGTACAAGAGCTTCCCATTCCTCCGCTCGGTGACGATGACATTCTCATCCGCGTTGAGGGTGCGGGAATCTGCGGCACAGACGTCCACGAATGGAAATCCGACCCGTTCGGCCTTATACCCGTTATCCTCGGTCACGAGGGCACCGGTGAGGTCGTTGCAGTCGGAAAGAACATCAAGGTCGACACCGCAGGAAAGCCTCTCGGAGTTGGCGACAAGATCGTTACCTCTGTTATCAGCTGCGGCGAATGCTACGCATGCCGCATGGTTCCCGGAAGAACCAACCTCTGTGACAATCAGGGCGTTTTCGGACTTATCGGTGACAAGAGAGGTCAGAACGAGGGCAACCGCGTAAACGGTTGGTTCGCAGATTACATGGTCATCAAGGGCGGCCTCGGCGCTACATATTTCCAGGTCAACGAGCTTGACTTAAAGCAGAGAATGATCCTTGAGCTTGCTTGCGTTTGCGTTCACGCGCTTGAGAGAGGTCAGAAGACAGGTCTTCTCAACTTTGGCTCCAAGGTTCTCGTTCAGGGCTGCGGACCTGTTGGTCTTGTTATGATCACGGTTCTCCGCGCTGCAGGTATCAACCACATCATTGCGGTTGACGGTAACGAGGACAGACTTAAGGTTGCAGAGAAGATGGGCGCTAAGACGACTATCTGCTTCCGCCGTCCTGATGAGGACACTCTTGATAAGAGAGTCGCTAAGGTTAAAGCTATCGCTAACGGCGTTGGCGTTGACTTCGCTTACCAGTGCACAGGTGCTCCTGTTGCAGCTGCAGATATTTACAGCTACATCCGCCGTGGCGGCGGCATGTGCGAAATGGGCTTCTTCGTAAACAACGGCGAGTATCAGGTCAACCCCCACCTCGCTATGTGTAACAAGGAGATAGACATCGTAGGCTCATGGGACTACTCCGCAGAGGATTACCCCAAGACAGTGGCATTCCTCAAGCAGTGCCGCGAGATGAATATCCCGATCGAGGATCTCATTACTCACTCCTTCCCCCTCGACAAGATGAACGAGGCTATGGAAACAAATGTTGCTCAGGCAGGAATCAAGATCTGCTACATCAACGAGTAATAAGAGGGCGCAAGCATGGCAGCTCTCGGTATGATAGAGGTCTACGGCTACACGACCTCAATAGTTGTTGCTGACGTCGTTGCTAAGACGGCTGACGTAAAAGTAGTAGCCATTGACAAGAACAAGCCTGCAAATGCAGATGCTTGTCCCGTACCGCTCGTTATGGTAGTCAAGTTTGTTGGTAACGCTGGCGCAGTTCAGTCTGCGCACGACGCGGGTGTTGCCGAGGCGGAGCGCCGCGGACTTTACATCACGTCAAAGGTTATCGCAGGCCTTGACGATCAGGTTCAGTGGTTTGCAGAGCTTACCGCAACGGGCAAGGATAAATTCCGAAATCTCGACAAATAAGTCGAAGAAACAAAATTATAAAAAAATAATTGAAAATAAAAGGAGAACACACTCATGAATGAAGCACTTGGAATGGTAGAGACCAGAGGACTTGTAGCTGCTATCGAGGCAGCAGATGCTATGGTAAAGGCAGCGAACGTACAGCTTATCGGCTCCGAGAAGATCGGTAGCGGACTCGTAAGCGTTATGGTTCGCGGCGACGTTGGCGCAGTTAAGGCTGCTGTTGAGGCAGGCGGCGCAGCTGCAGCTCGTCTTGGCGAGGTTGTTGCAACTCACGTTATTCCCCGCCCCCACACCGACGTTAACAAGCTTCTCCCCACACTTGGTTAAGTAAAAGTGAAGAGTGAAAAGTGAAGAGTTAATGCTTCGCTTTTCACTCCCCAAATTACTTATTAAGGAGAAAAACTATGGAAAACGCTATCGCTTTGCTTGAGGTTCAAGCTATGGTAACGGCTATCGTCGGTCTTGACGCAATGGTCAAGGCGGCGAACGTCAAGCTTATCCACGTTGAAAAGCGTCTTGGCGGCAGACTCGTAACAGTTGTTGTCGAGGGTTCTGTTTCCGCAGTTACCGCCGCTCTTGAGGCAGGCGTTGAGGCGGCAAAGACCGTTGGCAACGTTGCATGCGCAGAGGTTATCGCTCGTCCGCACGCAGACATCGTGAGATTTATCAAAACAGATAAGGGCGTTTAATTTTCCCTTATCCAAACACAAAAATTAATCGGGAAATCCCGAATAATCTAAATTTTTAAAAATTTTTATCCAAAAAGGAGAATTTTACTATGAATGAAGCTCTTGGAATGGTAGAGACCAGAGGACTTGTAGCTGCTATCGAGGCAGCAGATGCTATGGTTAAGGCAGCAAACGTACAGCTTATCGGCTCCGAGAAGATCGGTAGCGGACTCGTAAGCGTTATGGTTCGCGGCGACGTTGGTGCAGTTAAGGCTGCTGTTGAGGCAGGCGGCGCAGCTGCAGCAAACCTCGGTGAGGTTGTTGCAACTCACGTTATTCCCCGTCCTCACACCGACGTTAACAAGCTTCTCCCCACACTCGGCTAATATAAGTCGAATCGGGAAAGTCCCGGGACGTGTCCTGCCCGTATTCACGGGCGGGACACCCCGCACCCCTTAAAATATATCTCAAATTTTCGTATATCCGCGCTCAATGACAGCTTTGAACGTCTTTATATGAAAATTTGCGAGAATTTCTGAAAGGAGTTCTATAATGAGCATATCCAATATTGAAATCGAGGCTATCGTTAAAAAGATAGTTTCCGAGATGGAGGGCAGCGGCGCAAAGACATCCGCTCCCCAGAAAACAGGCTATGAGATCCCCGTAGGCATCTCCAATCGCCACATTCATCTTTCACAAGAGCATCTTGAAATACTTTTTGGCAAGGGTTATTCCCTTACCCACCTAAAGGATCTCTCCCAGCCCGGTCAGTACGCATGCAAGGAGACTCTTACTATCGTAGGTCCTTCAATGCGCTCTATCGAGGGAGTCCGTGTTCTCGGCCCTGTCCGCCGCGCGAGCCAGGTCGAGATCTCGGTTACAGATTCATATATCCTTAAGGTCAAGCCCCCCGTACGCGAGTCGGGCAAGATAGCAGGCTCTGCCCCCGTTACCATTATTGGTCCTAAGGGCATAGTTCAGCTCTCCGAGGGTTGTATCATCGCAAACAGACACATTCATATGTCCCCCGACGATGCCGCTCACTTTGGCGTTAAGGATGGAGACTATATCGATGTTGACGCGATGAGCGGAACAAAGCGCACACGCTGGTTTGACGTCCAGGTCCGCGTTCACAAGGATTTCCGTCTTGAAATGCACGTCGACACAGACGATGCAAACGCAGTAGGCTTCAAGAACGGCTCCACCGTAGTTCCCGTTAAGTAATATTAAATGAGGTAATATAAGATGTTAAGAGGAAAAGTAATAGGAAATATCGTATCTACGAATAAGCTTGACAAGCTCGTTGGCTTCAAGTTTCTTGAGATCCAGCTCATCGAGAACACGCAGCTGACCGACAAATACATAGTTGCGGTAGACCGCACTGTAAGCGCGGGAATCGGTGAAGAAGTTCTTATCACAACGGGAAGCGGAGCAAGAATGGCTCTTTGCGACGAGAACTGCCCTATCGACGCAGTTGTTGTCGGTGTTGTTGATAAAAAACAGTAATACGCCTGATCTCAAGCCGTTTTTAAGACTTGATATCATTAAAAATCAGCACAAAACCGCATGTGAGCGGTGAAAGGTATACGCGAATGTCAATCACTGAAATCAAATCATTACTGCAAAACGCAGGCGTCGTAGGCGCAGGAGGCGCAGGCTTCCCCACCTACGCAAAGCTCTCTGAGGATGCAGATATCCTTTGCATCAACGCCGCAGAGTGCGAGCCTCTGATCTACACCGACTTGACTATATCCCGTGAGGAAATGGCTAAGGTTGCGCGTGGAGCAGAGCTTATCATGGAAGCAACCAACATAAAGCATACATATCTTGCGATCAAGGGCTACCGCGCAGAGGCTATCGGCTATTCTGACGGTGAAGCTGTTGGCAAGAACGTCACAATCAAATATCTTCCCAGCATCTATCCTATCGGAGATGAAATCGGTCTTATCTATGAGGCAACGGGCCGTCTTGTAAGACCCGGCAATCTCCCGATCACCGCAGGCGTTATCGTTATGAACGCAGAAACGGTTTATAACGCATGCGAGGCAATCGAGTCGGGCAAGCCCGTTATCGAAAAATGGATCACCATCGGCGGAGACGTTCCGGAGAAGATAGCATTTAAGGCTCCTGTCGGAATGAAGATCTCCGAGATATTCAAGAAGCTCGGTGTAAAGGTCGACGAGAACCACTCGGTAATCGACGGCGGTCCGTCTATGGGTAATATTATCAATCCCGACCGCGCGGTAGTAAGAAAGACAACAAAATCGCTTCTTATTCTTCCCAATAACACGCGCGCGATCGAGGGCAAGCAGATAAGCATGGATGACATGCTCCGCAGAGCGGCTTCGGCTTGCTGCGGATGCACGCGTTGTACCGAAATGTGCCCCCGTCACCAGCTTGGTTATCCTATCGAGCCCCACAAGATGATCCGCGCAGCCCTTAACACCGTTGTTGAGGATCACCCCGAGCTTGTAGCAACCGCCTCGCTTTGCTGCTCTTGCGGCGTTTGCGCAGAGGTGTGCTGCCAGAACATCTCCCCCAAGGACGTTATTCTCAGCCTCAAGAAGGTTCTTGCAAAGAACAAGATCAGGTTCGTGGCGGACAAGGATTACCCCGTAAATCCCGACCGTCCTTACAGACTTATAAAGTCAAGCAAATGGAGCGATATGCTCGGCGTGCTTAAATTTGACAAGATCCCGACTTATCTCCCCAAGGCTCTCACCGCATCCCGTGTTGAGATCGCCATGTCACAGCATATCGGGGCGCCCTCCGTTCCTTCTGTGAGCGTTGGAGACACAGTAAAGGCGGGCGATCTTATCGCGAATGCAGGCGCGGGACTTTCGGTTCCCCAGTACGCTTCGATCTCGGGCAAGGTAATATCCGTTGATCCCACAAAGATCGTTATCGAGGCATAAAAAAGACTAACAGAACTTATTTACATAGACAAAGAAAGGTATTGCACAAAAATGTATCAGGCAGTTGGTGTAATTGAACTTAAAAGTATATCCAAGGGCATCGAGGCTACAGATGCCGCCCTCAAAAGCGCAGGCGTAACTCTTGTTTCGGCTCGCGCCGCTTGTCCCGGTAAGTTTGAGATCATTCTCACGGGTACAATTTCAAACGTAACAAGCGCGGTTGACCACGTAAAGAGCCGCTTTGAGGATAAGCTTGTTGACGTATCGGTAATGGGCCGCATTGACGAGCAGGTAATTACCGCTCTCTTCGGTACTGTTCTTTCCGAAAAGAAAGGAAGCCTTGGCGTTATCGAGACCTTCTCCGCCGCTTCCATTATCAAGGCTGCGGATATCGCAGTCAAGACCGCGCGTGTTGAGATATTCGAGCTTCGCGCATCCCGCGGCATGGGCGGTAAGGGCATCTGCCTTTTGACCGGTGAGGTTGGAGACGTAACAGCCGCAGTTGAGGCAGGCGCGCAGCACGCAAAGGATCAGGGCGTTTTCTGCAACTCCTCCGTCATAGCAGCTCCCCACGAGCTTCTCTGGAATCAGATCTAATTAGTCACTCCACGGCAACGTCTGTTTGGAAGTTTTCGCTCAAGCCTTTTTCAAAAGGCTTGGCTGAGCCGCCGAGCACGGCGGTCGCTCGTCGCAACGAGCGAAACTCCTAATCGTTCGAAAGCGCCACGAGGGGTGAATTTCGGCACTGCCGAAAGAGGGGAACACACAAGTGGGGGTTCCCCTGTCCAAAACACCCGCTAACATTCTCTCCAAAGGAGATTAACATGAGTCAAATCAAATTTGTAATCGAAAAAAGTCCGAGAATTCAAAGACTTATCGATCATTTATATGCTAATATGCCCGAGATCGAGGCTGACAGAGCCGAGCTTGTAACCGAAAGCTACAAGGCGACCGAGGGCTTGCCGATAATCAAGCGCCGCTCCGCGGCGTTCCGCCACATTCTTGAGAATATTCCGATCGTCATTCGTCCCGACGAGCTCATCGTAGGAAGCAACTCGATAGCTCCCCGCGGATGCCAGACCTTCCCCGAGTATTCTTACGAGTGGCTTGAAAAGGAATATGACACAGTTGCTACACGTGAGGCAGACCCCTTCTATATCTCTCCCTCCACTGTCGAGAGACTCAAGAAGGTATATCCTTACTGGAAGGGCAAGACGGTCAGCGACCTTGCCGCCCAGAGCATGGATGAAAAGGTACTTGACGTCTTTTTGAATCACGGTATATTCACGGTAGGCAACTACTTCTATAACGGTATCGGTCACATCAACGTAGACTACGCAAAGGTCATAAACTGCGGTCTTGAGGGCGTTATGGCAGAGACCCGCGAGGCTCTCTCCAAGCTCTACATAGGCAACGGCGATTACCTTAAGCGCAAGGCATTCCTTGAGGCCGTGCTTGAGAGCTGTGAGGGTGTTATCACCTACGCAAATAGATATTCCGCGCTCGCAAAGAAGGAGGCGGACGCTTGTACCGACTCTATCCGCCGCGCAGAGCTTATCCGCATAAGCGAGACATGCGCACGCGTTCCCGCGAAGCCCGCAAGAAGCTTCTACGAGGCTTGCCAGAGCTTCTGGTTCATCCAGCAGCTTCTCCAGTGTGAGTCGAGCGGACACTCTATCTCTCCCGGACGCTTTGACCAGTACATGTACCCCTTGTTCAAGAAGGATATTGACAGCGGACGTGAGACTATCACCTCCGCACAGGAATACCTTGACTGTATCTGGGTAAAGCTCAACGACCTCAACAAGGTCCGTGACGCGGCTTCTGCCGAGGGCTTTGCAGGCTACGGCCTCTTCCAGAACCTCATCGTAGGCGGCCAGAACGAGGACGGAGTTGACGTAACCAACGAGCTTTCTTACATGTGTATGGAAGCAACGGTTCACGTTCGTCTTCCCCAGCCCTCTCTCTCCATTCGCGTATGGAACAAGACCCCCCACGACCTGCTTATCAAGGCGGCGGCAGTTACCCGTGAGGGTCTTGGCGTTCCCGCTTTCTACAACGACGAGGTAATTATTCCCTCTATCATGTCAAGAGGTCTTACACTTGAGGATGCGCGTGACTACTGCATCATCGGATGCGTTGAGCCTCAGAAGGGCGCGCGCACAGACGGTTGGCACGATGCGGCATTCTTCAATATGTGCCGTCCCCTCGAGCTTGTATTCTCAAACGGATACGACAAGGGCGAGCTTATCGGACTTCAGACCGGCGACGTTGAGAAAATGAAGACATTTGAGGAGTTCTTTGAGGCTTACAAGGCTCAGCAGCTCCACTTTATAGAAATGATGGTTCACGCGGACAACGCGGTTGACTATGCTCACAGCGTTCGTTGTCCTCTCCCCTTCCAGTCCTCTCTTTGCAACGATTGCATCGAGCGCGGAGTATCTCTCCAGGAGGGCGGCGCGCACTATAACTTCACAGGTCCTCAGGGCTTCGGTATTGCTAATATGACCGATGCACTTCTCGCTATGAAGGTGCTTGTATTCGACGAGAAGAAGGTCACTATGCGCGAGATGAAGGAGGCGCTTGCCGATAACTTCGGTAAGGGACTTATCCCAAAGAAGGCTATCGAGCTTACAACAGAGGTCGCGCGTCAGCTTGACGCAAACGGAGTTGACGTAAACGAGGAAATGATCCGCGCTATCTATCAGAATATCACAAACGCGGAATCTGTTTCCGCAGAGAAGAAGGCAAGATATCAGGAAATTCTTGATATGATCGCCGCCCTTCCCAAGTACGGTAACGATATTCCCGAGGTTGACGATTTCGCGCGCGAGGTCGGCAACACATATACAAAGCCCTTTGCTAACTTCACAAACAACCGCGGCGGCGTTTTCCAGGCAGGTCTTTACCCTGTTTCCGCAAACGTTCCGCTTGGATATCAGACAGGTGCTACCCCCGACGGCAGACTTGCCTTCACGCCTATCGCCGACGGTGTAGGCCCCGCTTCGGGCAGAGACGTCAAGGGCCCGACTGCTACCGCAAACTCGGTTGCCCACCTTGACCACGGTATCGCATCCAACGGTACGCTCTTCAACCAGAAGTTCCACCCCTCCGCACTTGCGGGCATGGGCGGACTTGAAAAGTTCGTGGCTTACCTCCGCGGATACTTTGATCAGAAGGGTATGCACGTTCAGTATAACGTAGTATCAAGAGAAACTCTCCTTGATGCGCAGAAGAATCCCGATAAGTATAAGACGCTCGTCGTCCGCGTTGCCGGATACAGCGCACTCTTTACAACCCTCTCCCGCTCACTCCAGGACGATATCATCAACCGTACCGAGCAGTCGGGAATTTAAGGGGATGCGAGGGGATGCGACGGGGAAACCCTTTTAGAAAAGGGTTCTCCCCGAACCCCTTCCTAAAACTTCAATAAGAATTCTTTTTTAGAAATTATAGCAAATCTTGAGAAAGGAGAAAGGCATGAATAAGGATATTTATTCTGTTGGCGGAAGAATATTTGATATACAGAGATATTCTCTGCACGACGGACCCGGGATCAGAACCATCGTCTTTCTCAAGGGCTGTTATCTTCATTGCCGTTGGTGCTGCAACCCCGAGTCGCAGAGCTACAACATTGAAGAAATGACTCGCGCAGGCAAGCGCGAGATAATGGGCCGCGACGTGACCGTTGGCGAGCTTATGGACGAGCTGGCGCAGGACCGCAGATATTACGAAAGAAGCGGCGGCGGAATCACCCTTTCGGGCGGCGAGTGCATGGCTCAGCCCGACTTTGCCGAGGCGCTTTTGCGCGCCTGCCACGATTACGGCTTTAATACAGCGATAGAAACTACCGCGTGCGCGAGCCGTGAGGTAGTTGAACACCTTTTGCCCCACGTTGATTATTTCCTGATGGATATAAAGCACATGGATTCAAGAAAGCACGAGGAATTCACGGGCAAGGGCAACGAGCAGATACTCGAAAACGCAAAATTTATTGCAGAAAATGCAAGAAATCTTATAATTCGCGTACCCACAGTTCCCACGTTTAACGCAACGCCCGACGAGATCGCGGCGATCGCGCGATTCGCGTCAAGCCTTGACGGTGTAAGAGAGCTTCACCTGCTTCCCTACCATAGGCTTGGTCAGGACAAATACACAGGACTTGGCCGCCCCTACCCGATGGACGGCATTGAGCCACCAACCAATGAGCTTATGGCAGACCTACTCAAGGTCGCAAAAAGAGCCGCCCCCAATCTGCACGTGCAAATAGGAGGCTGATATGAGAAAAATATTATTGATTTTTTTATCGACATTTTTAGTTGCTTCATTATTTGTTTCTTGTGAGAAAACAACAGTACCTACCGCAACGGACTCTCTGACCGAGCTTCAGATCGAAAAACAAACGGAAAGCAACACTGCTGGTTCTACTGTGAGTGTCGGAGAATCCGACAGCCCTCTTGAAGGCTCTGCAAATTCGGAAATTGATAGCTTATATGGCACTTATTTCCGCAAAAACGACGATTCTCGACCCATTGCCGATGTTTTTACCATAACGCTGAATGCCGACGGGACCTATAATTATTATGAAACCATGATAAGCAGTCACTTGGGATTCGGTAGGTATACCGTTGACGGTAATATAATTACAATTAGGGACGACGATATTCCGACCCTAAACGGCAGCAAAACATATACTTTTAAATTTGAATACCGCGACGGGAAGCTTATATTTCTTGCTTCCGAGTCAGATAATTTTATGTACGTAAATCTTCCTGACGGCGCGGAATTTGAACGCGCGCCACAAGAATAATTACACCTTTACGGAGGTTAAGTTAAAATGTCACAGAATTTTGAATTTCAGGATAAAATGCGAATAGTACAGGAGCTTGTGCCGGGTCGACAGATCACACTTGCTCACATTATCGCAAATCCTGACCCCACGCTTTATCAGAAGCTTGGCCTTGACCCCAAGCTTGATTATGAAAAGGCAGCTATCGGTGTTCTTACCGTCAGCCCCGCGGAAACCGCTGTTATTACTGCGGACATAGCCCTCAAATCCTCGGGCGCAGACCTCGGATTTGTTGACAGATTTTCGGGCACACTCATAATCACCGGTAAGGTTGCAGAGGTCGAGGCGTCATTCTCCGCAATCACGGAATATTTCAGAAACACTCTCAAATTCTCCGTTTGCGAAATGACAAGAACGTAATACATACCAATAACAAATGACATTGTTCCATCAAGCCTCTTTTGAAGTTTTTTGGAATTCTTAAAACCTTTTTGCAAAAAGGTTTTAAGCCGTCGGAGACAAAATGAAAAAATTGATTTTGATGGGCAGAGTTGCCGCAGGTAAGACCACTCTGACTCAGGCCTTGAAGGGTGAGCAGATACACTACTGCAAGACCCAATATATAAATTACATGGACACGATAATCGATACTCCCGGAGAGTACACCGAGGTACATACTCTGGCGGCCGCGCTTGGAGTCTACTCCTACGAGGCTGACGTTATCGGTCTTGTAATAAGCGCAAACGAGCCCTTTTGTGTATTCCCGCCCAACTGCACACACCACGTCAACCGCGACATTATAGGCATTATTTCGGGAATAGACAAGCCCGATGCAAACGTTCCGCTTGTCGAGCGATGGCTCTCAAATTGCGGAGTAAGCCCCGAAAAAATGTTTTACATCAGCTCGTATACGGGCGAGGGACTTGATAAAATTATCGCATATCTTAACGACTAAAATCAAATTGACGGAGGAGACGCTATGTCTGCAACCAAGACGATCTGCTTTGCCAACAACAAGGGCGGAAGCGGAAAATCAACCACCTGCGCGAATATCGGATATTCGCTCTCAACTCTCGGTAAAAAGGTCCTGCTTATCGACGCAGATATGCAGATGAACCTGACCTTACAGTTCTTTGACGACGAGCAGTCGCTTGAAATGGCAAAGAGCCAAAAGAATATTTACGTGGGTATTGTGGAGCAGAGAGATCTCACCGATTTTGCAAGAGCTACCGAGTATGAAAATCTCGACCTCATTCCCTCCTCTACTCTTATGAGCGGAATCGAGTTCCAGCTCTTTACCAAGTGGCAGCGCGAGTTCATTCTCCGTGAAGGTCTTAAAAAGATCAAGGAGTCGGGAAAATACGACTACATACTCATAGACGCTCCTCCGACACTTGGTTGCTGGGCAATGAACATTATGTGCGCGTCCGACTTCCTCGTAATTCCCGTTGAAGCGTCGCCCTGGGGACTCTTCGGACTTGCGAACATGTTTGAATTCTATGAGCAGGTCAAGCTCATCTCCCCCTCGCTTGAGCTGATGGGTATCGCAATCACCAAGGCAAGCGAGCGCAAGAACTATTTCAAGCAGACGATAGAAACGCTTTCGTCACTTGAAAACGTAAGGCTTTTTGAGTCGATAATCAGAGTTGACTCAAATATCGAGTGGTCACAGGACAACTCAAAGCCCGTTATGGTCTATAAGAAATCCAGCCGCGCGGCGGGTGAATATATGGAAATGGCAAAGGAGATTTTGAAATATGCCGATAGGTAAGGACAGCATTACAAAAAGAGTAGCCAAGCCGGCTGCGCCGGAGGCAAAAGCGGCAGAGCCCAAAGCTCCCGCAAAGAAGACCACAGCCCCCAAGGCAACCGCTAAAAAGGAAGAAAATATAGCCCCCGAGCTTGTGGCAACCACAGCGGCGGCTCCCAAGAAGGCTCCTGCAAAGAAGGCAGCCACCACAACCGCAAAGAAGCCTGCAACGACATCTAAATCCACAACTGCAAAGAAACCTGCAGCTAAAAAGACCACCGCTTCAGAAAAGCTTACACCTCCTACCGCGGTTGAAACAACCGTACTTGCAAACATCTCCCCCGAAACCGTAAAGGCGGTTATCGGACACGAGGAAAACCGTGGATTTGAGAAGGTACAGGTAGGCGAAAAGATGCCCGTGCATCTTCTTTAAAATTCAATCATTAAAAGGGACAAAGCGCATAGCTTTGTCCCTTTTTTTATTTAAATTGCGATTTATCGGGAACTTCATGTCTACAAGTTACCATTTAAATACGCTTTGCGCCGTAGGGGTCGACGTCCTCGGCGACCCGCCTACATGGGATATAATTTAACTTTACGGCTACGGGCCGCCGAGGACGTCGGCCCCTACGATTTAAGACCAATGTACGCTTTGATGACACACCGACAAATCAAAATTTGAAAATGTTGTTGACAATGATGCGGTTATATGATATAATAACAACAGTTGAACAATTGTTCAACTGTTTATTTGAAGGAGGCATATTATGTCACACGATAAAACAAACATTCCACTTTGTGTAACGCACGAGGCGCATCACGAGATAATCGACCGCATAGAATTACCCGATGACGAGCATTTCTTTGAGCTTGCCGAGTTTTTCTCGGTGATCGGGGACAGCACGAGAATAAAGATACTTTATCTTCTCTTTGAGGGTGAAATGTGCGTATGCGACATCTCCGAAAAGCTCTCTATGAGCATGTCGGCTATATCGCATCAGCTCCGAGTGCTTAAAAACTCACGTCTTGTCAAGTACCGCAAAGAGGGCAAATCGGTCCTCTACTCTCTTGACGACGACCACGTAAAAACGATAATCAACATGGGCGTTGACCATATCAACGAATAATAAGACGAGGTGTGTTATGAGAAAGACATTCAGACTTGAGGATCTTGACTGCGCGCACTGCGCGGCTAAAATGGAGATCGCCATCTCCAAAATTGAGGGTGTTTACGAGGCGAAGATCGCCTTTATGACACAGAAGCTCACGATTGAAGCGGAAGAAAAGGATTTTGACCGCATCGTAAAGGATGCGCAGAAGGCAATCAAGAAAATAGAGCCCGACTGCCGTATAGTTTTTTAATATGAGAAGAAAAGACAAAAAACAGCTGATACGGATTATTATATCGGCGGTCTGCCTTGGAGCTGTGGTAGCGATAGATAAGATATGGGGCTTTCCCTTCTCTCTTACGCTTTTCGGCTTTGACTTTTTGCCGTTGATGATCTATCTTATTCCCTATGTACCCGTAGGCTATCCCGTATTGATCAGCGCGGGGAAAAATATCGCTCGCGGTCAGGTTTTTGACGAGAATTTTCTTATGTCGCTGGCAACCGTCGCCGCACTTGTCACAGGAGAATATGCCGAGGCGGTATTCGTTATGCTCTTTTACCAGGTTGGCGAGCTTTTCGAGCATATTGCCGTCGGAAAGAGCCGCGACTCGATAAAATCCCTGCTCTCTATCCGCGCAGACACCGCTTTTGTTGAAAACGAGAACGGCGAGCTCTTCGAGGTAGACTGCGAGGAGATAAATGTCGGCGATATTATCACCGTCAAATCGGGCGGCAAGATACCGCTTGACGGCGTCATCGTTGAGGGCAGAAGCTCACTTAATACAGTTGCGCTCACCGGAGAATCCCTGCCCAGAGCGGTCGAGATCGGCGACGAGGCACTCAGCGGATGTGTTAACGAGGGCGGTGTACTCAAAATCCGCGTTACAAAGCCTTCCCGGGAATCCACCGTATCTAAAATTCTCGCGCTTGTAGAATCGTCCGCTGAAAACAAATCCAAAAGCGAGGACTTTATCACAAAATTCGCACGCGTATATACCCCCACAGTCGTTATTCTGGCGGCTCTGCTTGCAGTATTGCCCCCTGTCATTACAGGTATAAATGACGGCGGCGTATGGCGCGAGTGGGTGATGCGCGCCATGACATTCCTTGTAATTTCATGCCCCTGCGCGCTTGTTATTTCGGTTCCGCTCTCCTATTTTGGCGGAATCGGAGCGGCATCAAAAAAAGGCATACTTATTAAAGGCTCTAACTACCTTGATGCGCTCTCACACTGCGACACGGTGGTTTTTGACAAGACAGGAACACTCACCCGCGGCGCCTTCTCAGTCACAGAGGTCATATGTCACGATAACAACAATAACGCAGAGCTTCTCTCCCTTGCATTGGCGGCTGAAAAATACTCCACCCACCCGATAGCTGCGGCTATCCGCCGCTACGGTGAGGAAAACAGATATATTCCCTGTGCCGAGCTATCCGACATAGAGGAAATATCGGGACTTGGTGTAAAAGTCTGCTACAACGGCGAGATTCTACTTGTAGGCAACGAAAGGCTTATGAGTGAGAATAATATAAAAGCTGAATCAACAAGCATTGGAGCAAGCGTGTTCGTCGCTCTCGGGGACAGGTGCCTCGGATCGCTCCATCTCTCCGACGATCCCAAGGATAACGCGCATGATGCTATACTTGCACTCCGCAAAAACGGCATTTCCAAGACGGTAATGCTTAGCGGTGACAAGGAAAGCGAGGCGCAAAGAATATCAAATACGCTCTCCCTTGACTCCTACCGCGCCGAGCTTCTCCCCGCAGACAAGGTATATGCGCTTGAAGGCATTATGAACGAATCAAAGGGGCTTTGCGCCTACGTGGGCGACGGAATCAACGACGCACCCGTGCTTGCACGTGCCGACGTTGGAATCGCCATGGGCGCTCTTGGCTCGGATGCGGCGATCGAGGCGGCAGATATTGTTCTTATGAATGATAACCTTGAAAAAATAAACGATGCAGTAATTCTTTCAAGAAGAACACGCCGCATCGTTATCCAAAATATTGTTTTTGCCCTTGGCGTAAAGGCCTTGGCTCTGGTTTTGGGTGCGCTTGGTATCGTAGGCCTTGGCGTTGCGATATTTGCGGACGTCGGCGTTGCGGTAATAGCGATATTGAACTCTATGAGAAACTTAAAATAAAGAAATTACCCCCTTGGAGAAAACTCCAAGGGGATTTTTCGTTATTTTTCAATTGTAATTATGTAGCAACCCGTGTTATCGGGCGAGATAACGCATGACTGAAATTCGGCGGGCATAATGACCGTATCCCCAACCGTCTGCCTTGAAACAAGATAGCCGTCTATCTCATACCACTCCCCGACTTCAAAAGATGAAATGTATTCCTCAAGCGTCAGGTGATTGTTATATATCACGCTCGCGTGCGGCGCGCCTACGTAACGGATATGCCAGGGCTCGTATCTGATGCCTGTTATTTCCTCACCGTAAGAGGGATAGCGGATTATAAAGCCGTATTCATGCGCGTGAGAATTGACAAACCTGCCCGAGGGCGACTTCAAAAAGGCGTCCCCCGCGTAATACGCCACGTAAACGTCAAGGGCAAGACCGCTTTGGTGCTCGCTTGCTCCGGGCACGGTTGCCGTTTTGGGGTCCTCCCGATATAGCATTTCCTGCTCCTCGCGACTGCGGAAGTCACTTGAAACGTAAAGCTTGTTCCCTGTTCTCTCCTTCACTGCCGCAGAAAGTCTTGCATAAGCGTCGATCATAGGTCTGCTCATAAACACAGTCGTATCATTGTACTCAACCACGTCGGGGACAAAGGTGCCCCGTAGCATATACTCAGTGTTAACCAGCATCAGGCTTTGCTCAAAGCTCACGTTTTCGCGCGCCGCAAGCTCGGTTATTGAATATTCCGCAAAACCGCTTTGATCTATCCGCTCTACCTTTTCGGGAATGCGAAACCACCCAAGCTTTTCCGATAGCGCGTATATCTTGTGATAATTCAAGACAAATGCAAGCACCGCCGACAAAAGAAGCGCGGCGGCAATTGCAATTATGATTATAGTTTTTGCTTTTTTACTTAAAATCTTCATTCTTCTACCGAGACGCCGCTGTAATCTATCGGCTCAAGCCTTGGGCAATCCGCAAACGCATCTCGTCCCACCTTGTCGGTTCCGCCAAGCGACACTGAAACAAGAGATTTGCAACCGCAAAATGCCGATGCCTTGATCTCTTTCAATGACTGTGGGCACTCAACGCTTTTGATCGCGCCGCAACCGTAGAAGGCCTGCATACCGATAACCTCAAGTGATGCGCCAAGCTTTAATGCGGAAATATTGTCACAACCGAAATAAGCATCGTCACCAATCGTCTTTACCTTATCGGGGATAGCTACCGCGCCAAGAGAGCGGCAAGCGTAAAAGGATCTGACCCCGATAGCTTCAAGCGATTCGGGGAGATTTATCTCGGTTATATACCGACATGAATAAAATGCTTTATCGGGAATTTTCGTGCAGCCCTCAGCAACCGTTACTCTGCGAAGCGTGTCGGGCACAAGCTCATCATTATAATCCGCGCTTGCGGCGTCAAATATTCTACCTATATAGTCTCCCTCTCCAAGCGTCAACGTAATGGAGTTGAGGGCAGTGCAGGCATAAAGCGCGCCCTTAGCAACGCTTTTCGCGCTTGAAATATTTATATCGTACAGAGATCTGCAAAAAGCAAATGCATACTCATCTATATTACAAACGCCGTTGCACGAAACGTATACAAGGTCATAGCACTGATAAAAAGCAAGCTTTCCGATGCTTGTAACACTATCGGGCAGAACCACGGCAGAAAGAGCCTTGGCGTCTCTGAACGCCTCGTCGGGAACGCTATTACACCTATCGCCTATTATTACCATATCAAGGCTTGCGGGAAGCGCGACCGCGTTCTTGTCGGGCTCGTCAGCGCCAAATGCGTATCCTACGAACTGATTTTCATGACCGTCGCCAATAAAGGGCAGACGAATCGTTGAAAGTCCACCGCATCCGTTGAATGCGCCCTGCGCGATCACGTCCACCGTATCTGGCACGTATACCGCACGAATGAGATCACCGGAAAACGCATTTGCGGCTATCTCGGCAACCGCCGCGCCGTCTATTGCTTCGGGTATCACTACAATAGGCTCCTCGCCTATATATTCAACTATTTTTACTTTTCCCTCAACCGTCTCGTACAAGAAGGATTCCTTACCCGTCGGCTGATTGGAATTGAATGCAAGAGCGGCATTCTCCTTATACTCGGAATACCTATCGTAAAGCTCGCTATTCACTCCCGTATCCTTCGCGGGCTCAAACGTCGGCTCGGTCGAAGTTTCCGCGCCCTGCTCGGGTTCACTTGAACACGCGGCAAGAGAGAGTGAAAGGCATAAAAGAAGCGCAAGCCCAAAAGCCGTTATTTTTACAAGATCAAATTTCCTCTTCATTGTCGCACTGCTCCTTTTTTTCACTTGATGCCCTTACAAGATGATATCCCAGCGCGAACGCAAAGGGCAGCACCTGCGCGCAGAACCAACCGATGCTCTGCTCCAGCATCAATACAGCGTCCTCATCACCGTTGTTTATAATTCCCTCTAAGCCGTTGCTCTCTGCCCATACGTAAGGAAGCATCACTCCGTAGGTGAATAATATCGCCACTGTTATTATTATCGACTTGTCGATCTGCGAAGATACCTTTACGTACCCGAATTTGTAGCCGACCGTCAGCGCTATTGCAACCAAAATCACAGGCGGCAAGAGTGATGTGTACTTCAAAAGCCAGATGGTGTTATCCATCTTTCCCTTCTCCTCAAGCTCGACTATCTTTTCGGGCACGAAGTTCAGATACAACGTTAAAAGTCCGTACATTATCGCGCAAGCCAGCACAGAAAATATTACAATTTTTAATATCCTTAGCACAATCTTTCTTGCGCTTTTCTTTTCGTTTTCCATTTTACTATTCCTTATATCTGCTTGTGAACGCTCTTATACTCGTCGTAATAGCGGTAATAGGGACAACCCCTTGTGTTTCCGCCCAGGAAGTCTATCATCTCATCCTCGTCAAGCGACATGGAGCAAACGTACTCTCCCCATTCCTCATCATAGTCGTAAAATTCGCAGCTTTCACAATTCCTGCTCACATATTTCGGAGTGGCCGCAGTTGTTTTTATATTCTTTTCCATTCGTATCAAAGCGTTTCCTTTTTAAAGGATTCGGGCAAAAGCTCTGCCAAGGTATATGTCTTGATCTCCTTGCCGTCATACAGCAAAATCTCAAAATCAGGCCCACAAAACTCTGCAATTACCTGTCTGCATATTCCACACGGAGCGCAGATATCGCCTATCTTCTCTCCGCGTCTTGCGCCAACGATGGATATCGCTCTGAAATCTCTCTTTCCCTCGTTTACCGCCTTGAATATTGCCGTTCTTTCGGCACAGTTCGTCGCGCCGTAGGACGCGTTTTCAATATTCGCGCCCTCGTATATCTCGCCGTCAGAGCAAAGAAGTGCCGCTCCGACGCAAAAGCTTGAATAGGGCGAGTATGCCTTGAGCCGTGCATCGCAAGCTCTCTTCACAAGCATTTCCTTATCGTATTTCATTTTTCTACCTGCCTTTTTATTTTTCAGAACCCTCTACGTAGTAAGCCGCCTCGGAATCGGCGCAATTGAGGAAAAACGCAAGCGGGAACATTTCCATCGCCTTTCCCACGTTGCCGTGATTCTCCTTATCAGCCGAGAAGCCCATGTGGTATCTTATCGCAAACGCCTCGTCGCGTGTAAGTCGCATATATCCCGAAATGATATAGACCGATTTTTCGCCGTGACCGTAAGGAAGCGAGTCGTCTATTGTGTAAAACGGCACAGACTCCCACTTGCCCATATCGTTCTTTACGTTTCTGAACGATACGTTGTAGAAATTGATCTTGCATAAGTCATGCAGAAGCGCCGCGATAGCAATGCTTTCCTCGCTGTACTCAATGCCGTATACCTCGTTGATCCTCGGACGCTTCATAATGTCGCAAAGGCAGTCGTATACGTTCAGGCTATGCTCCACAAGTCCGCCCTCGTAGTTTCCGTGAAAGCGCGTTGATGCGGGAGCGGTAAAGAAATCACTTGAGCTTGAAAGCAAAAAGTCAAGCAGCTTATCCGCTCCGTCTCTCTTTATCTTCTCCTTGTATATCTCAATAAATCTTTCCTTGTTTGTCATAGTGCCCCCTATATCAATTTAAATATAATTATACAATTATATTTTACCAAAGCGGCGGAGCTTTGTCAATACCCTCTCTTGCCAAAAAACAACCGCCACAAAAGCTTGCGGATAAGTTCAAAAGGAAAGACGCAAAGTGCCATAAGCGCGGTCACTCCAAGCTCCCGAAGAGTCAGAGGCGCGGTTCGCAATACAGCTCCGCCGAGATACACGAATATTATCTGCAAAAAAAGCACCGCCGACATGATAAAAATAAAGGCAGGATTCTTGGTTATTCCCGAAAAGAGCTTAAGCCTGTCGGTCCGTGAATTGAAGCAGTTGAATACCGAGGCAAAGATAAAGAGGGCAAAAAAGCCTGTCAGGAGATAAATGTTGTCCCCCGCAGGGCGAAAAATACTGGTTATTTCGGGTATTTTTAAAAAGGCAATACACAACGCCACGGTAAACGCGCCCGACAGTATAATCTCGTTTATCATATATCCGCAAAGGATAGGCTCATCTCGTCTTTTGGGGCTTTCCTTCATGTATGAGGCGAGAGGCGCCTCACCCGCAAACGCAAGTCCACCCAATGTATCCATGATTATATTTATCCAAAGCATCTGCACCACCGTTACAGGCGAGTCAAATCCCAAAAACGGACAGAATATCGACACGCCGACTGCAGACAGATTCATGGTCAGCTGGAGAGATATAAACTTCCTGATGCTCTTGAAAACCGTTCTGCCGTAAAGAACCGCGCGCGCAATAGAGGCAAGATTATTGTCAATTATGATTATATCTCCCGCATCCTTTGCCACCTGCGTTCCGCTACCCATAGAGAAGCCGACGTCCGCGCGCTTAAGCGCGGGCGCATCGTTTATGCCGTCTCCCGTCATACCAACGACAAGATCAAGCTCCTGCGACAGACGGACAAGTCGGCTTTTATCATTTGGTAAAGCTCTCGCCACCGCCGCAAGCCGCGGCAGAACATCCACTACCTCACTGTCCGACATAAGAGAAAGGTCGTTGCCGCTTAGCACAATATCCCTTCCACCTCTTATTATTCCGCATTTCCTTGCTATATTTTCCGCCGTGTCCTTATTATCTCCCGTTATCATCACAACGCCTATTCCCGCGCCCGAAAGCTCCTCGACCGCCCTTTTTGCTTCAGGTCTTATTTTGTCCTCAAGCGTAGCGATACAGACAAGCGTCAGTCCGTCAAACGCTCCCGCATCTCGGCATGACGATATATATTCTCCCTCGCCCTCCGCAATAGCAATGACTCTCTTGCCTTGCACGGTAAGCGAGGAGCATACCGCCTCACATTCGCTTCTGTTAAGGGGACGTATATCCCCACTCTCGTTAATATATCCGCTGACACGCGGCAAGATCCTTTCGGGCGCGCCTTTTATTAATATCCTCCGTTTTCCCGACCTGCTTATCAGCGCGGCGGAGTATTTTCTTGCACTGTCAAACAGAAGCCTGTCTATCACCTCATACACGGGCTTTTTTATCTCGCCGTCCATTACCGATAGCATGACCGCCCTGTCGGTCGAATTTCCGCCGAGAGCATCTTTTCTGCCGCCTTTGTTGCGACCCGCAACGCTCGATGAATTAGCATACGCGCCCAAAAGATAGGCATCGTATATACGCTCACACGGGCGAAGTCGGTCGGGTGAAGAAAAGCGCTTGCCATTACCAAGATATATCTCGCCTACCGACAGCTTGCCCTCTGTAAGAGTTCCCGTCTTGTCGGTAAACAAAATATTCATACTTCCCGCAGCCTCAATCCCGACAGGCTTTCGCACAAGCACGTTATCTCGCACCATTCGCTTGATATTTGACGACAGCACGACCGCGATCATCATCGGAAGCCCCTCGGGAACGGCTACAACAATGACGGTAAGCGCAAGCGTGAGGGCGTGAAAAAGATGCGAGAAAAGATAGGAGAACGAGGTCAATTTGTATTTGATTATTTCGGTGTCAAAGGCGCTGTCTATCACAAAAATATTGAAAAGATAAACAAGCGCGACCAATACCGCCAGAATATATCCAAGCAGGCTTATTTGTCCCGCAAGCTTTTCAAGTCTTATTTTCAGCGGACTTGAGCGAGTGTCGGTCTGTATTTCCCGTGATATTCCTCCAAGCATAGTCGAATCCCCTACCCTTGAAACCCTGATAATCCCACTACCCGAAATTACCGTACATCCCCTCAGGCAGTAATACGGTGATGACGGGCTGAAATCATCCGTATCAGCGCGCGTACGCGCCCGCTTTTTTATTTCTCTGCTCTCCCCCGTCATTGCCGACTGATCGCTTTTAAGCTCCCCCGAAATAAGAACGCCGTCTGCGGCTATTTGCTCTCCTGCTCCCACTACCAAAAGATCTCCCACAACCACGTCGCCAATTCCTATCTCAAATACCTCGGCTGAGCGTATAACTCTGCAAAGTGTCTGTCCAACCTCGCCGCAAAGCCTGTCAAACGCCCCTTCAGAGCCATGCTCCGACAAGGTAGAAATAAATGTAGCAAGCAGAATGGATACCGCTATACCCGCGGTTTCCACCCAATTTGCGCGTTTAAACATAAAAATCACGTTGATTATAAGCGCGCCGATAAGTATTTTTACGACAGGGTCGCCAAGGTTTTCAAAAAACTTGCGCATAAAGCTCTTTCTTTTGGCGGGTGACAGTATATTTCTGCCATGCGCCCTCCTTGACTGCTCCACCTCATGCACCGATAGCCCCCGCAGACTCTCAGCTTTATCTGCAACCTCTGTTTTATTCATTACGTTTATGATCATCACTCCCTTTAAGTTTGTCCTAAAAGCAATATATGAAAACGATAATAGCGTAATGCATAAAAAATTTCCGCCTTAAACCTGAATCGTTGTAGAATAATCGGCGAAAAGATTTCCAAAACATATTTACTTATTGAGAAAAACATGGTATAATGTATGTGTATATGTATATTTTTACGGAGGTATGCAAATGCGTAGCTGCACCCTTAAAACTACCATAAACTTTGAAAGCAACGCTCTTTCGCGTCTTGCTGCCCTTGAATATAAGAAGGTCTTTATTATTGCCGATCCCTTCACCGTGTCCAGCGGTCTTATAAAGGCGGCGACAAAGCACCTTGAGGCGTCCAAAATTGAATACACAATCTACTCTGACGTAGTTCCCGACCCCTCGATCGAAAAGGTAGTCGCAGGCGTTGCGGCTCTCGTTCAGGACAAGGCCCCCTGTCTTATCGCGGTTGGCGGCGGCTCTGCTATCGACCTTGCAAAATCCGTGCGCCTTTTCGCGCACCGTATGCAACCCGATTATGCGCCCTACTTCATTGCTATCCCCACGACAAGCGGCACAGGTAGTGAGGTAACCTCATTTGCCGTAATTACCGACACCCAGAAGAACGTCAAGCACGCGCTTATAGACGAATTCCTTCTTCCCAACGAGGCGATTCTCGATGTTGAGATGGTAAAGAGCGTTCCCGCATCCATTGCGGCAGACACCGGAATGGACGTTATGGCGCACGCACTTGAGGCATACGTAAGCACAGAAGCGGACTACTTCTCAGATATGTATGCAGAAAAGGCAACCTCGCTTTGCAAGCACTATCTTGTGCGCTCCTACAACTATCCCAAGACACATGAAAACAAGGCAAGAGAAAAGATGCACGTTGCTTCCTGCCTCGCGGGCGTTGCATTCAACGCGGTATCTCTTGGAATCTGCCACAGTATAGCGCACCAGCTCGGCGCACAGTTCCACATTCCTCACGGACGCGCCAATGCGATTGTTCTCCCCAACGTAATACTTTACAACTCAGAGCTTACGCCTACCACGTTCGTACTGAGCGACCCGGCGCCCTGCGTATCAAAGTACGCGAACATGTCCCGCCGTATCGGCCTTATCGGATACGACGATATTGCATGCGTAAAATCGCTTACCTTCTTCATCCGTTCAATGCAGATCGAAATGGGTATGCCCATACGTGTACGCGATGCTATACCGAAGGTTACATACGAGGAGTACGAATCCAAGCTTGACGCCATGGCAGACGCGGCCCTGCTTGACAGATGTACGCCTACCAACCCCCGTGTCCCCACAAAGGCGGATATAATTGAAATACTCAGAGAGATCTGGTAAGATAAAAAAAGCACTTACGGTTTTTAATGCCGTAAGTGCTTTTCTTTTATGTTCTATCGACCGTTGTGACTGTGAAATACTCCGGATTATGTTCACTTATCCTTTGCGCTATATCTCGTTTGAGATCATTATCGCTCATTTTAAGCTCAAAGGGTGCGCTTATATCAAAGATAAGATTGGTATGCGTAACACCGCGAACAAAGCGGAAGTCGTGTATATCAAGCCTCTCGTCTATCTCCTTGACAAGACCCCTTGTCACTTCCCTCATATGGCTGACCTCCTCATCGTTTGTAACGATGGGGTCCATGTGTATATTGGACTGTATGCCAAGCTCGGTGTTAAGTCTGCGCTCTATCATATCTATCATATCGTGCGAATCAAATACGCTCTTGTCGCCGTCCACCTCGATATGCAAAGTTACTATCGTCTGTCCCGGTCCGTAGCTATGCACCACCATGTCGTGTATTCCGAGCGCGTCGGGAAATTCGGATACGATCCTTTTGACGTTCTCAACGACCTCAGGGTCTGCAGACTCTCCAAGTATAGCATTCTTGGTTTCATTGAGTATCTTGATGCCCGCTATGAAGATAACGACCGCGACCGCAATTCCCATATATCCGTCGGCGTCAAAGCCCGTAAATTTGAAAACCAGCATCGCAACAAGCACCGCCGCGGTCGCAATTGCGTCGCTCAGGGAATCCGCAGCAGTAGCCTTCATTACCGACGAATTGATCTTGTCAGCCAGCCTGCGGTTAAAATAGCACAGCCAAAGCTTTATAAGCACCGATACGCCGAGAACGATTATCATTATCCAAGAGAATGTCGTTTTGACCTCAGGAGAAAGTATTTTCTTTGCGGACTCCGTCAAAAGATCAACGCTTACGTGCAGTATCAGGAATGATACTATCATAGACGCGACGTATTCTATTCTCGCGTGTCCGAACGGATGGTCGCGGTCGGCAGGCTTTGCGGCCATCTTGAAGCTGATAAAGGAAATTATCTGCGAGCCCGCATCGGACAGATTGTTGATTCCGTCCGCCATCAGAGATATTGCTCCGAACAAAAAGCCCACGGTATATTTTCCTATCGCTAAAATAAGATTAAATATTATTCCCACAACGCTGCCAAGCGTTCCGTACGCCCGCCTTACCGCGGGAGATTTTATGTCTTCGCTATCCTTTATGAACAGCTTTATAAGTAAATTAGTCAAATTAATCCCTCACTTTATTGCGGTGGAATCGCAAGACTGCGGGATCAGTCCTCCCCGTCCTCGGTTCCCCAATATTTTTTATCCAAGCTGCGATACTGTATCGCCTCCGCTATATGAGGCGCCATAATTATCTCGCTTCGGTCAAGATCGGCTATGGTTCTGGCAACACGCATTATACGGTCGTAGCCGCGCGCGGAAAGCCCCATAGAATCATATGCCATATGTAAAAGCTTCATAGCCATCTCGTCTGCCTTACAATATTTGCGTATTCCCGCAGAATCAAGAGAGGCATTGTTCAAATAAACATCGCCCTCCATTCTCTTTTGACCGAACTCGCGTGCGGCAATAACTCTTGCCCTTATATCCTCGCTGCGCTCCGCCTTGCCCGAATTGTCCGATATCTCGGAATAGCTGAGGCTCGGCAGCTCTATCTGAATGTCTATTCTGTCAAGCATAGGTCCGCTTATACGGGAAATATATCTCTTTACGTCAATAGGCTTGCAGGTGCATTTGCGCGTAGGATGTCCGAAGTAACCGCAACGGCAAGGGTTCATCGCTCCAACGAGCATAAAGCTGCACGGGAAGGTCACACGTCCGCTGGCTCTCGTGATAGTTACCTTTCTATCCTCAAGCGGCTGACGGAGCGCATCAGTCACCTGTTTTGGAAACTCGGGAAGCTCGTCAAGGAACAAAACACCGTTATCGGCAAGCGACACCTCGCCCGGCATAGGATTTACTCCGCCGCCGACCAGACTTACCGCGCTCATCGTATGGTGAGGTGAGCGGAAGGGTCGCGCAGAAATAAGGGATACCCCATCGGGGAGAGTTCCCGATACCGAGTGTACCTTTGTCGTTTCGATAGCCTCGGTAAAGCTCAGAGGAGGCAGAATCGTCGGCAATCTCTTTGCAAGCATGGATTTTCCGGTTCCGGGAGGGCCGATAAGGAGGATATTGTGTCCGCCTGTGGCGGCTATCTCCATGGCGCGCTTTGCCTGCGCCTGTCCCTTAACGTCGGAAAAATCAATATTGTAATTAGATGTAAGCGAGAAGAAATCATTTCTATCGTATTCCACGGGCGAGATTGGCTCGGTTCCGTTGAGATGTCCTACAAGACTTTTCATATCCTTTACGGGATAGACCCTGATCCCCTCCACTGCCGCCGCCTCGCGCGCATTTTGCGCGGGCGCGTAAAACTCCTCAAAGCCCGCGTCGCGCGCCGCCACGCACATGGATAGCACACCGCGAACCTCTCGAAGCTCGCCTGAAAGCGAAAGCTCTCCAACAAAGCACTTTTTAGATATATCAAGGTCACTTTTGACTATTCCCGCGCACTTCATGATTCCAAGCAATATGGAAACGTCGTATGCGGATCCCTCTTTCTTACGGTCCGCGGGCGCAAGATTGAGCATAAAGGACATCTCCGGAAAACGGTAGCCGCTGTTAAGGCAGGCCGTCCTTACCCTTTCCTTCGCCTCTTTGACCGCCGCGTCGGGAAGACCGACAAGCTCAAAATTGGGAAGTCTTGGCTGGGCATCAGCCTCAACCGTTACGATATATCCGTCAATGCCGAAAATTCCCGCGCTGAAAACCTGTGATAGCATTTTTTTGATTCCTCGCTTTGCAAAGCATATATGAAAATTATACCATAAAAATTCCCAAAACGCAATAATGTGACGCCATCTTTTTGTGTTATGACCATCTAAAACGATTATTTTGCAAAAGAAAGAGCAAAGTACTCTCAAAGCTCTTGACAATTTAGCATTTATGAGTTATAATTACCATGTATATTTTTGTAATACTTGTATCCCGGAGGTCTATAATGAAAAAGATCATAGCTTTTATGTTGACTATGCTCCTTGCTCTCTCCCTTTTTGCGTGTGTCGCAGAGGAAGAAACCGACAGCAGTATAGATGATTACGCAGCGCCCAACTACACCCACAGACTTACAGCCGAGCAGGGTGGGGGTACTGTTACATTCACAGACGGACACGCAGAGAGCGCGGTCATTTCCGATTACACCGGCCCCTCAAAGCTCCACACCGTCGTTATTCCCGAAAAGATCTCCGAGGCTGACAGAGAGGTCAGCGCGATTGGTGAGCGCGCCTTCTATCAGACCCCCACAATCAAAGAGGTAATTCTCCCCGATACGGTTACGTCCATCGGCGCTATGGCGTTCGCAGGCTGCACCGGCCTTGAGAGGATCGAAATACCCGCAGCGGTAACTACAATAGACGAATCCGCTTTCTACGGTTGCACGTCTCTTAAGACTGTCGTTTTCAAGGGTAAAGAGCTTAAGACTATCGGTGACTTTGCCTTCCTTGATTGCACCGCACTCGCAGAGATCGAGCTTCCTGAGGGACTTAAGTCGATCGGCAGGTGGGCATTTGGTGATTGCAAGGCAATAACAAAGCTTACCATGCCCTCCACTCTCAAATCTATTGAGACTCTTGCATTCTGCGGCTGTGAAGGACTCAACGCTCCCGGCGCGCTTACACTTTCCGAGTCCATTGAAAACATAAAAGAATATGCTTTCAGCGGTATCGACAAGGCCAACATCGTTGTTCCCGAAAACTCTGTTACAGCAGATTCCTTTGCCAAGATGGACCAAGAGAATGAAAACGAATAATCGATCATAACATAAAACGGATTACCGACACGGTAATCCGTTTTTTTATTCTGCTTCGTCGTCCTGCATCTTGTGCTCGATAGCAACTACTATCGCCATCTCCGCCGCAAGGATCGAGTCTGCCGATAACGTACAGCCAGCCGCTCTCTCGTGACCGCCTCCACCGTAATGCGCGCAGATCTCGGATACGTCAAAATCGCAGGATGAGCGCATCGAAACGCGGAATTTATTATCCTCCGTCGGCTGCTTGATAACCGCCGCGACCTCAACACCCTTTACGCAACGCGCAACGTCTATAAGTGTCTCAAGATTCTCATCGGTAGCTCCGTACTGATTCTTAAGATCATAAGGAAAGGCTATCATGGCAATGCGACCGCCCGCATAGAAATTCATTCGCTCAAATCCCGCATGCTCTACCTGCATCTGCTTTAAGGTCTTAATGCCAAATAGCTTGTGGTTTATATCAGCCGTATCAACTCCCAATGCAAGAAGTCTTGCAGCAAGAGTGTGCGACGAGGGCGAGGTGTTATTATACCTGAAGCACCCCGTATCAGCGCTGAGCGCGGTATATATCAGCTCACATACACGGCGGGGCATATCTGTACCCGCGCGCTTGAAAAGCATATCCAGAATTTTACAAAGCACCTCTCCGCAAGAAGATGCGCCGGGCAGAATATAGTTGTCCGCATAGGCCGTTCCCTTTGCATGGTGATCGATCATCAGATCTATTTTGTCCTTGTAGATCTCATAAAGCGAGCCAAGCTGAGAAGGCGACGCGGTATCCACGCTAACAATAAGGTCTGGTGTAAAATCCGCGGGAATATTCTCGTGCAAGCTACTGCTTTGCGTGTCGCTCATGGCAAACAAAAGCCTTTCCGGGACCTCTGTGGGCGAGATACACCATGCGCTCTTGCCAATCGATTTCAGCGCGTGGCGAAGCGCAAAGGCAGAACCCGTAGCATCTCCGTCCGGATTGACGTGAAAGAGTATCAAGACCCTTTCTGCTCCCCAAAGCTTATCCGCCGCTTCTTGTGCAGTCAGCGCGCGAAACTCACTCTTTTCTTCAATCATCGCTCTCTCCATCGTTCTCGTCGGGATCAGTGATCGTGATTCCCTCAAGTATCTTTGAAATCTTTGCTCCGTACTCTATAGAGCCGTCCTCAATAAAGGTTATCTCAGGGGTAATACGAAGATTCATTCTCTTGGCGATCTGTCCGCGAATAAATCCCGCGCTTGACTGAAGCCCGCGCTTGATCTCCTTCTTATCGCCCATAAGAGCGGAATAATATACCTTCGCAAATTTAAGGTCGGGTGTTACCTCTGCCGCTGTCACGCTGATAAACGCGCCAGACACTCTGGGGTCCTTCACGTCTCTGAGTATCATTGCGACCTCTTTTTGAAATTCATCGTTTATTCTTCCCTGTCTGTATTTTGCCATTTTATCTCTCCATTCGATTCCTGAATATATTGATTGTTTATATTGTCTCTTTGTTCTAATGATTCCATTCCTAATCCGGAATAGAATATTTCGCGCACAAGGTCATCCGGGCACTTCAGACCTATAAGCGCAACGTCTCTTATGTAGGGCGTGATCTCATATTTGAAGATACCATCCGAATTTTTCACGTTGTGCAAAACTCCGACGTACTCTGATATATCGGTAACGTACCCTGTAAGACGGTCAAGCTTTGTATTATCGGCATTGAAAAAGGCCTCAAGCTCTATGCCCTCATCATAATGTATCACCTTTACGGTAAGCGTGCGATCCTGCGCATGCTCCCTTGCTGCAAGCGCCATCATAAGAAGCATTGCAAATATATGACCGCCTGCATAGCGCATTCCCGCCACGCAAAGCATTCTGTTTTCGCGGTCGCTTTGAATCTCTATCCTGACGCCCGCCAGATCGGACACCGCCTTTATTCCGTCATATATAAACGATTTGCCGAGATTTGCATACTCGATCAAACTCTCCGCCACACTTGCGCTGTTCAGATACCGCGAATAATCAACCTCTGACGGCTGATCGCCAAATCGGCTGTACGCAAGATCATATATGCGGTCTGAGAGCGACGACATTCCTACTGTATGCGACATGTTCTTTCTGAGCCATACAGGGTCGCAGGAATGCATCTCTATTACCAATCCGAGACTCTCCGCACCGCAAAGGCCCTTGATAACGATAAGCGGGACATCTACCCCGTCGCGTATTCCCATAATTGCAAAGCTTCTGCTTCTGTTTTCGCCCCATGCATCGGCTAAAAATTCGTTTTCACCCTCACACATAGTCAGCTGCGAGAACAGATCCCTCTTCAACGGCCTGCGACTGACCCTTGATGCAATTATATCTCCAAATCCGCGTCGGGATGCCGCAAAAACGTATATATCGTCAATAAATTCAAGCAATTGTATAAAATGCTCCTCAGTCTTACGTAAATCTGCCGAAAAAACTTCGGCATTGTAATTATAACCTATTTTGTCCCTTTTGTCAAGCGGATAAAGACCACACCGCCTATCTCGTAAGCTCTTTTATGTAATTCTCTGCCCTGTGCGCATCAACTCTCGAATATCTCCCGCGCACACCTATATTTATAATATCCCCCACATGCCTGAAGCCAAATGACTTGGGCGGCAGATGAGTCACTATATCATCATAATTTTTTATTCGGCAAAAGCCCTGCCATCGCTCATTTTCCATAGGCACTCTGCCCCATATCACTCTTGGACAACCAAACCCGTAGCCAAACAGATTTGATCTTATATCGGGCCGATTGTACCATATAAATTCATGGCAAAGCAGGGCCAATGCCGCGCCGTGACTGTACCCCACAGTAATTATCCTTCGAACACTGAGATCCAATAGCGCACCCTCAATGTACGGTAAAACACTACGCCACACACGCAAAAAACCACCGTGAACGTACCAGGATTCACATTCTCTCACACACTCGCGGCGAGCCTCGGTTACCGCAAAATCAAAATTATTTTCCCAATCGTCTGCTCCGTCGCTTTTTTCGAAGAAAACATACAGACTGTCCCCCTCGCGCCCTATGGCAAAGCTGCCACTATTTTCAACCGTTAGATACTCCGCGTAAAGACAACGAGAAAGCATTTCTGCAAGAAAAGATCCGTCTGCTTTTTTCATTTTATATTATCCCCCTCTCTCGCTTCGATCATATGCTATTATATGCCTTATAAAGGGGAAATGTTTTGATTTAAATAAAAGTAACGGCTCGTCCAAAGCGCGCGAGCCGTTACTCATATATTTATAATCTTTCGCGTATAGCCTTGATAAACTCAAGAGAATTTACCGCTACCGCTTGAGTTTCATCGCTGACAAGACCAACAAGATCCTTTGTCATAATGCCGTCGTCAAGCGTCTTGATGCACGCCGCCTCAAGTCTTTTTGCAAAATTACAAAGCTCGCGAAGTCCGTCAAGCTCTCCGCGCTTATAAAGCGCGCCCGTCCACGCGAATATCGTCGCCATCGGGTTTGTAGAGGTCTCCTCGCCCTTCAGATATCTGTAATAATGACGTGTGACCGTTCCGTGCGCCGCCTCGTACTCGTAGTTGCCGTCGGGCGATACCAGAACGCTCGTCATCATGGCAAGTGAGCCGAATGCGGTCGATACCATGTCGCTCATCACGTCACCGTCATAGTTCTTGCAAGCCCAGATAAATCCGCCCTTGCTGCGCATCACTCTTGCGACCGCGTCATCTATAAGGGTATAGAAATACTCGATTCCCGCAGCCTCAAAATCCGCTTTGTAATCAGACTCGTATATCTCCTCAAAAATAAGCTTGAAGGTCTGATCGTACTGCTTTGATATAGTGTCCTTGGTTGAAAACCAAAGATCCTGCTTGGTGGCAAGAGCGTATTTAAAGCAGGAATGAGCGAATGAGCGTATCGAGGAGTCCTTATTGTACTGTCCCTGAAGCACGCCTGCGCACTCAAAATCATAGACTGTTTCGCGGTAGGTTTCTTCGCCTTGCGCGTTTGTAAAGACAAGCTCCGCCTTTCCCTGCTCGCAGACTCTCAGCTCGGTCGCCTTATATACGTCACCGTATGCGTGGCGCGCGATAGTGATAGGCTTCTGCCAGTTTCTCACCGCAGGCTTTATCGAATCAATAAGAATAGGCGCACGGAACACCGTTCCGTCAAGAATCGCTCTTATCGTTCCGTTGGGGCTCTTCCACATTTTTTTGAGGTTGTATTCCTCTACTCTTTGCTTATTCGGGGTTATGGTAGCGCATTTTACCGATACGCCGTATTTTTTATTTGCCTCAGCCGCCTGAACAGTTACAAGGTCGTCAGTCGCGTCTCTGTTTTCAAGCGACAGATCGTAATACTCGGTCTTAAGATCAACAAAAGGAAGGATAAGCTCATCCTTGATCATTTTCCAAAGTATTCTGGTCATTTCGTCGCCGTCCATTTCAACAAGCGGCGTCGTCATCTTTATCTTCGACATGGTATTCCTCTTTATCGGTTGGTTTTTGTGTACGGAAGAAGTCCGCCGGCGCGAAGTATTCCTCTCTGCCTTTCAGAAAAATCGCCTGCGACAATATACTCCTTGCCCGTTGTAATATTCTTAACTGTCATTTTCCCACTTTTAAGTGCATCAAACACACCGCAAAGTTCAAGCGAGTCGCCCTCACTCAGCTCATCGTAATCATGGGGATTTTCAAGTGTCAAGGGGATTATTCCCGCATTTATCAGGTTTGCCGCGTGTATTCTGGCAAAGCTCTTGGCAATCACCGCGCGAACGCCAAGGTAAAGCGGAACGAGCGCCGCGTGCTCTCGCGATGACCCTTGTCCGTAATTCACGCCGCCGAGAATAATGCTCTGCCCCGCCGCCAAGGCTCTCTCGGGGAAGCTATCGTCACATACGCCGAAGCAGAATTTTGAAAGATACGGGATATTTGAGCGGTACGGCAGTATCTTTGCCCCCGCGGGCATAATGTGGTCGGTGGTTATATTATCGCCCACCTTCAAGGTAAGGCTCGCCTTGATGTTGTCCTCAAGCGGAGTGGTTTCGGGAAAAGGCTTTATGTTCGGTCCGCGGAGTATCGGCAAAGAATCCGCCTCTCTCTCATCTGCGGGCTCAATAACCGCGCTATCGTCTATCTTGAAGCGCTCAGGCATCCCTATCTCGGGATATTCGCCAAGCACTCTTGGGTCGGTTATATATCCCGTGATCGCGCTGGCCGCCGCTATTTCGGGAGAAACGAGATAAACTCCGGCGTCACGCGTTCCGCTTCTTCCCTCAAAATTGCGATTGAAGGTGCGAAGCGATACTCCGCCCGATTCGGGTGAAAATCCCATTCCGATACATGGGCCACAGGCGCACTCAAGTACTCTCGCGCCCGATGCGATTATATCCGAAAGCGCGCCGCAATCCGCAAGCATTGAAAGCACCTGCTTTGAGCCCGGAGAAACCGAAAGGCTTACCGAATCGGCTATTTTTTTGCCTTTAAGAATATCCGCCACTCTTAGCATATCTCTTAGTGACGAGTTTGTGCATGAGCCGATGCAAACCTGATTGACCTTGACTGACGAAAGCTCACTCGCCTTCTTTATATTATCGGGACTGTGAGGACATGCCATCAGCGGCTCAAGCTCTGAAAGATTTATATCTATTACTCTGTCGTAAACCGCATCGGGATCGGAGCTGAGAGGAATATACACATCACCTCTGCCCTCCGCCTCCAAAAATGCCTTTGTTATTTCATCAGACGGGAATATCGACGTGGTCGCGCCAAGCTCTGTTCCCATATTCGTAATAGTCGCGCGCTCGGGCACCGAAAGAGTCTTTATTCCCTCGCCGCCCCACTCAATTATTGCTCCGACTCCTCCCTTTACCGAAAGGATGCGGAGTATCTCAAGGCTCACGTCCTTCGCGCTGACCCAAGGACGAAGCTTGCCCGTGAGATTGACCTTGTACATTTTCGGCATAGTGATATAATACGCGCCGCCACCCATTGCGACAGCGACGTCCATTCCGCCTGCGCCAAACGCAAGCATACCGATACCGCCGCCGGTCGGAGTGTGGCTGTCAGAGCCGATAAGCGTCTTGCCCGGCACGCCGAAGCGCTCAAGATGTACCTGATGGCAAATTCCGTTTCCCGGGCGTGAAAAGCGCAAACCGAATTTCTTTGCAACCGACTGTATATATCTGTGATCATCGGCATTTTCAAATCCGGATTGCAAGGTGTTGTGGTCTATATACGCCACCGAAAGCTCGGTGCGCACCCTCTTGATACCTATCGCCTCAAACTCCAGATACGCCATCGTTCCCGTCGCGTCCTGAGTCAACGTCTGGTCTATTTTAAGCGCGATCTCACTACCCACCGTCATCTCACCTGAGATCAGATGCTCCTTTATAATTTTTTGTGCTATTGTAAGTCCCATGACTGTTACCTCTTATTATGTCTGTGCCTGTGCAATCTTCTGCATTATACTTTCGCGGGCGTTGATTATATGATCTACCATAAGCTTCTCGGCAAGCTCTCCGTTGCGCGTAACTATTGCATCGTATATCGCCTTATGCTCGCCGAGAGATTTTTTGGCTCTCTCGCTCTGCTCGATCGAAGCCTTACGGAATTTCACTATCTTTTTATGAAGCTCTGCCAAGGTGGACTGCACTGGCATACTACCCGACATTCTGTACAACACGCTGTGGAAATTGCTGTCGCAGCTTATCGTACGATCATCGTCGCCCTTCATAATGTAAAACTCCTGAAGGTCAACTACGTCACGCAGCTCCTTTATTTCCTTGTCGCTTGCCCTTGCCGCGGCAAGACGGGCAGCGTAGCCCTCAATACGTATTCTCATTTCGTATATATCGGCGATATCCTCTGCAGAAATTCCTACGATGACCGCGCCCTTGGTCGACATCTTAACGATCCCTTCCTGCTCAAGTCTGCGAAGCGCCTCTCTTATCGGAGTTCTGCTCACCCCGAGGATTTCGGCAAGCTTCATCTCGGTAAAAACCTCTCCCTTGTGGTAATTTCCTGCCAAGATATCGTGCTCCAACCTCTCAAACACCTGATCTGCCAAGGATACTATCTTATGCTCTGTACTCAACATCATTTTCTAAACTCCAATCCATCATATTCTCTTGAATCTGCCAAGCGACAGCTCCTCAAGCTTGGTTTCAAGCTCATAAGTCGACATGGCCGCGACTCTGCCGCCCTCGTATTCCTTGTCGATCCATTCCTTCATCTTAACCACAAGCGCATCCTTTTTATCCACGCGCTCCGATTCGGTGAGCTTATAGTTTTCATTGATCCAATATGCGATACCCGCGAGTCCGGAGGTCTTGCTCACCTGAACGCCCGCAGAACGGTTCAAAATCTTTTTCGTGTTGAATATATTATAAATTTCCTCATCCTTTAAAAGCCCGTCAGCGTGGATTCCCGCGCGTGTTATGTTGAAATCTCTGCCTACGAATGGGGTCATGGGAGGAATTTTGTATCCCATTTCCTCACTGAAATAGTTGGCAATATCCGTAATAGCCGTTGTGTCCATGCCATCAAGCGAGCCGCGGAGCGACGCGTATTCAAATATCATCGCCTCAAGCGGAATATTACCCGTGCGCTCGCCTATTCCAAGCAAGGAGCAGTTGACCGCGCTCGCGCCGTAGAGCCATGCGGTGCTTGCGTTTGCTACCGCCTTGTAGAAATCGTTGTGACCGTGCCACTCAAGCATCTCGCTCTCAACGTCCGAATAGTGCTGGAGTCCGTAGATTATACCCGGAACGCTTCTGGGGAGCGCGACCTCGGTATAAGGCACGCCGTAGCCCATCGTATCACATGCGCGAATCTTGACGGGAATATTTGCGTCCCTCGACATCTTCATAAGCTCGTTTACAAAAGGCACTACGAAGCCGTAGAAATCAGCTCTTGTAATATCCTCAAGGTGACACCTCGGCATTACGCCGGCCTCAAATGCGTCGTATACTGTTTCAAGGTATTTTTTCATGCACTCACTGCGACTCATCTTCATTTTCTTAAATATATGATAGTCGCTGCAGCTGACTAGAATTCCCGTTTCGCGTATACCAAGGTCGCGTACCAGCTTAAAGTCCTCTCTTGAGGCTCTTATCCATGTGGTTATTTCGGGAAAGCGGAGTCCAAGCTCACGGCATTTTTCTATCGCTTCCCTATCCTTTTGACTGTAAATAAAGAACTCGGTCTGCCTGATTATTCCGTAAGGACCGCCAAGCCTTGACATAAGCTTATAAAGGTTTACTATCTGATCTACGGTATAGGGATTGACCGATTGCTGACCGTCTCTGAAGGACGTGTCGGTTATCCATATTTCTTCCGGCATGTTTATCGGCACACGGCGATGGTTGAACGCCACCTTGGGTACCGATTCGTAATCATATATATCTCTGTAAAGATTAGGCTCCTCTACGTCCTGGAGCTGATAGCGGTATTGCTTTTGCTCAAGCAGATTGGTTTTATTAGATATCTCAAGCATCGTTCTCTCTCCTTTTGTCTATTGCGCGTTGTATTCAAATTATCTATTAAAATATTCCTTATTTTTCTTCACGACCAGGAATGTATACAATTATACAATTATTCACTCTCGTTGTCAAGAGTTTTCTGAAAATTATATAAAAAAGAGATTATGATTTTTTTTCAAGTCCTAAAAAGTCAATTATTATAATAAAGCGCAAAAAGTAACGATTGACAGGATGTGTCTGATATGATATAATTCAAATAAGGACAATATTATAACATTTTCAAGTACTTATCGTATTATATCGGTAAGGCGAGCAATAAAAAAACATAAAGGAGAAAAACAATGAGCTTTTTGAAGGACAAGGTAGCAATTATCACGGGCGGCGGCAGAGCAGAGCCTCTTGATGACGGCTCTGCCGGATCCATTGGATACGGTATAGCGATTGCGTATGCCAAGGAGGGCGCGAATCTCGTTTTGACGGGACGAAATATGCAGAAGCTGACAGACGCTAAGGAAGAGCTTGAGCGACTGTACGGCGTTAAGGTTCTGGCAATTGCCGCAGATGTAAATGCTAATACAGACGGCGAGGCGGTAGCACGCGGGGTTGTAGAAAAGACTATATCCGAATTCGGCAGAATTGACGTGCTGATCAACAACGCGCAGGCATCAGCTTCGGGCGTAAGACTTTGTGACCATACCACAGAGCAGTTTGATCTTGCTATATATTCGGGACTTTATGCCGCATTCTACTATATGAAGGCATGCTATCCATATCTCAAGGAAACAAAGGGAACAGTTATCAACTTCGCATCCGGAGCGGGACTTTTCGGCAACTTCGGTCAGTGCGCGTATGCTGCGGCAAAGGAAGGAATAAGAGGTCTTTCGCGCGTTGCTGCAACCGAATGGGGTCCCGACGGAATAAACGTAAACGTCGTATGTCCTCTTGCTTGGACGTCTCAGCTTGAAAAATGGAAGAAGTATAACCCCGAAGCGTTTGAAGCTAACGTAAAGATGCCCCCGATGGGACATTTCGGGCACAGCGAAAATGAGATCGGTCGCGCCTGCGTTCAGCTTGCATCCCCGGACTTTAAATTTATGTCAGGTGAGACCCTCACCCTTGAGGGAGGCCTCGGACAGAGACCTTAATTCAATAAAGGCATTAAATATTAATCCCAAAGATCCCACGGTTTTAGAGATAAAGCCGTGGGATTTTCATCTTTTTGAATACAAAATTAAAATATGGCATATTGCATAAAATATTCACTTAAATTTTATCACTTGTTTACAAAACACAATTGACATTTTATGAAAAAGAAAGTATAATTATGCGGTTTTGTAAAAAAGATTCAGAAAAGGAGACACATTAAATCCATGCAAACTGTAATTGACAGTATAAAATCAGCGATAAACACCGTGATACCCAGTACGGAAATAAGCGGTGGCGATCTTGATACACTTCTTATGTCGTTCGCTATATTGGGTATGCTTTTGGTCGTAGGAACTATACTCCGTCTTTACGTACCCTTTATAAAGAAATTCTTTCTCCCCGCATCACTTATCGCGGGCGTGGTCGGCCTTTTGCTCGGCCCCAGCGTCCTCGGCCTCATTCCCAAGAATATAGTTAACTGTTGGTCAAGCCTCTCGGGCAAGCTTATCGTATTGGTATTCGCCCCCATGCTCATGGGCAAGAAGCAGGCATCCGGTAAGAAGTACGCGAGAAAGACCTTTAACGGAATATGCTTTGCATACGGCTGCTCCATGGCACAGTATGCTATCCCGCTTTTGTTGACCGCACTTCTCTTCACCCCCCTATTTGGAACAAACTCACTCTTTGGAATAAGCTTTGAGTCGGGATGGTGCGGAGGTCACGGCACCGCGGCAGGAATGAGCTCTGTTTTTGAGAGCCTTGGTTGGACAGAAGGTCAATCCATCGCTGTTACCAACGCTACGTTCGGATTGCTTTGCGGCGTATTCGGTGGAATCGTGCTTGTAAACATTGCGGCAAGACGCGGATGGGCAAAGCATATCGGCAGCGGAAACTCCCTTAGCATCAAGAACACAGAGACCGAGCTTTATACCGACGAAAATAAAGCTACCGACACAAAGATTGCCGTATCCGGCAAGGTAATTGATAACTTCGCCTTCCACGCCGCTATTCTTTCAATCGCGATCTTCCTTGGTTGGATAATCTCCTACCTCCTTAAGACCTATCTCCACATTTCTCTGCAGTGGTTCACCACGTCAATGCTGGCGGGCGGACTTGTTCAGCTTGTGCTCAACAGAACGAAGTGGGGCGATGCGGTTGATACAAAGGTTTATTCCAGAATTCAGGGTATCGCTCTTGAATTCCTTGTTGCAGGCGCGGTAGCATCGCTTAACCTCCAGGTTATCGCAGATAATATCGTTCCCATCGCAATCGCAACCGTTATCATTTTTGCATTCATGGTCGCATACACACTCTTCTACGCAAGAGGAATATTCGGCAAAGACTGGTTTGAGAGCAGTATCCTTAATTACGGCATGTGCTCCGGCGTTGTCGCAACGGGTATGCTTCTTTTGAAGGTCTGTGACCCCGAGAATAAATCCGAGGCACTTCCCCTCTATGCAATACGAGCCCCCTTCATCTCGCTGATTGTGGGCGGAGGTATAATTACCACGACAATGCCCGTGTGGGTAGATCAGTTCGGAATTCTTCCCGTGGCGCTTGTCTCCCTTGGCGCATTCATTGTCCTTTCTCTGCTCCCAATTATATGCAGAACCTGGTATAAGAAAGGTAAAGAAGAATAATTTTTACACACATTTCCTCGCTCCGCTCTAACGGAGCGGGGATTTTTTCTTACCCGCATAAAAATATTTAGCGAAGTGTACTAAATTTGTAAAAACGTGTTGACTAGGCGCGAAACAAGTGATAAAATGTAGGTGTAAAAATTTTAATTTGGAGGATCAAATGCAACTTACCAAAATTCTTTCACTTCTCCTCGTGCTCGTTATGCTGCTCAGCGCAGTTGCCTGCGATATGTTTGGCAACGATGCAGAAAGCGAAAACGCAAACGAGACAACTGCTACCGAAGCAAAAGAAACAACCGCCAAGGAAGAAGAACCCTCTGACGAGGAAGAAGACCCCTCTGACGAGGAAGAAGAAACCACTACCAAGGAAGAAGAAACCACTACCAAGGAAGAGGAATCCACTACCAAGGAAGAAGAGTCCACCGCGAACATACAGACTATAACCATCGCAGAAGCACTTGAGCTTTGCGGAGAGCCCGGCAACAAAACCACCGAGAGATACTACATTCGCGCGACTATTAAGTCCATTTCCAACTCTCAGTACGGCTCTATGGTCATCTACGATGAGACCGGAGAGATCTCGGTATACGGAACGTACAGCGCAGACGGCTCAAAATATTTCAATGAGCTCGACCCCATGCCTAACAAGGGCGACGAGGTTCTTCTCTACTGTATCCTCCAGAACTATAACGGAACAAAAGAGGTCCAGAACGCAAGACTTATCGAGCTTGTTCCCGGTGATAACACCGTAGACCTCACACAGTATAAAAACGCAACCATCGCAGAAGCAAGAGCTGCCGAAGTTGGCGAAAAGCTTATCGTAAGCGGTACTGTTGCAGGCATTACATACGCTAACGGACACAAACCCAGCGGCGTTGTTCTCGTAAACGGCGCAGATTCCATCTACGTATACAGCAATGACCTTGCGGGCAGAGTTAAGGTCGGTAGCCGTGTAGAGGTTGCCGCATCCAAGACCTATTGGATCCTTGAAACAGAGCAATCCAATGCTGCAGCGCACGGATATAAGGGATGCAATCAGCTTGAGGACGTAACCGTTATCTCGGTTACCGACGGCGAGGACAATTGGACGAACGGTCCCATTCCGACAACAACAATCAAAGAGATCATGGATACTCCGTTCTCCACTGACATTACAACACAGGTGTTTAAGACAACTGCCCTTGTTACAAAGGCTCCCGGCAACGGATTTACTAACTACTATCTCAACGACCTTGACGAAACCACCGGTTCTTACGTTTACACACAGTGCAACGGCAACGACTTCGCTTGGATTGATGCGTTTGACGGCAAGATCTGCACAGTATACTTTATGGTCATCAACGCAAAGTCCGAGGTTAAGGGATGCACATACCGCTTCCTCCCCTTGAAGATCGTTGACGAAAATTACACCTTCGATACCAACGACACGGCAGCGTTTGTAACGGAGTACCACGGCGCAACACAGTTCGCGGCAAGCTACACAGGTAACCCCGCACTTGAGCTTAAAACAAGTGTATCCTCCGCTCTTCTCGGCTTCGAGAACGCAACACTCTCTTATGCATCAAGCGACGAGAGCGTTATCAAGATCGAGGTTGTTGATGGCAAACCGATCATGAACTGCCTAAAGACAGGTACTGCTACAATCGCGGTAACAGGCTTCTACGGCGGCATTTCGTATAGCACCACCGTTACAGTGACTGTTGATATTCCCACCGAGGAAATTCCCTCTGTCAACGTTAAGGCTGCAATCGACGCGGCTGTAGGCGAAGAAGTCACCGTTAAGGGCATAGTCGGTCCTTCCCTTGTAAACCAGACAGGCTTCTATCTCATCGACGAGAGCGGCGTTATCGCGGTTTGCATGACCGAGGAGGAGCTTGCAAAGGTGCAGCTTGGCCAGGAGATCATTCTCAAGGGTACAAGAGCAACCAGAACAAAGGGCGGTGCCAATTATTTTGGTCAGACCAACCTTGACGCTTGTGAGATCCTTGTAAACAACTACGGCTCTCACGATTACTCAACCACAACCTTCATCGAGGGTAAGACCGCGGCTGACTTCTACGCGCTTAACGTCAAGGAGGACCACGGAACCGAGGTTTACGTAATCACGGTTACCGTTGAGGTTGTTGAAACCGCATACTACACCAACATGAAGCTTACATCCGGTTCAACCAGCATCTCCCTCTACTGCTCCAGCGCTAGCCAGTACAGCTTCCTCAAGGCTTACGCGGGACAGGAAGTAACTGTGGAGATAGCTCCTTGTAACTGGAACGACAAGAGCTACTACGCGGGATGCGTTCTTGCTGTAAGAAATGCAGACGGAACAAAGACCTATAACGAGCTCAACTTCTCAAAGTAATCAACTAAAATAACAAAAAAGAGCAGACGCAAGTCTGCTCTTTTTCTTTATTAAATTATCTCGGCAAGCGCCTCGATATCCTCTTTTGTCGTTGCCCAGCTTGTGCAGAAGCGCACGGCGCAGTGCTTCTCGTCGACTCTCTCCCATATCTCAAATCGAACAAGGGGCGAAAGATCGGCGATCTTCTCGTCCGAAAGGATGATAAACTGCTGATTTGTCGGCGATTTCTTAAAGAAAGTATATCCCTTTTCTGCAAACAGACACTTTAAGTCCTCGGCGCGATCGATCGCATTTTTACTTATCTCAAAATACAAATTATCGGTAAAAAGCGTGTCGAACTGAACGCTAAGCAGTCTTCCCTTTGCCAAAAGCGCGCCATTCTGCTTGACCGTTGTGAAAAAATGCCTCGGCGCATTATTGTGTGTGAAGACCACCGCCTCACCGCAAAGCGCGCCTACCTTTGTGCCGCCGATGTAAAAGACGTCGCAAAGATTTGCAATATCACGGAGCGTAACGTCACTCTCACGGCTCATAAGTCCGTATCCAAGCCTCGCGCCGTCGATAAAAAGCGGAATGTCATGTCGGCGGCATAGCGAGTATATCTCCTCAAGCTCTGCTTTGGCGTATATCGTGCCATATTCGGTCGGATACGAGATGTAGACCATTCCGGGGATACCATATGCTCGTGCGCCCCGTCGGCGTAGAAGGAAGAAATAAGCACCTCTACGTCTGCGGCCTTTAATTTGCCGTCATAGCCCGGAACAGTCAACACCTTGTGACCCGAGGCCTCGATAGCTCCCGCCTCGTGTGCGCTGATATGGCCGGTCGTAGCGGCAATAACGCCCTCATAATTCTTGAGCATCGAATCTATCACTATTCTGTTGGTCTGCGTACCGCCGGTAAGGAATCTCACGTCCGCGCCCTCGCGCCCAACCGCCGCGCGTATCTTCTCTCTCGCGATCTCGGTGTATTTATCGTTGCCGTATCCGGGACAGGGCTCCATATTGGAATTAACAAGCGCCTCCAGGATCTTAGGATGCGCGCCCACGTTATAATCACATTCAAAAGATAGCATAATGCCTCCTGTTATAATCACTAAAACAACTTTAAATATATAATATCAAAAATTGATCCCAAAGTCAAGCCAAATACAACAAAAACCCCCCATAACGGGGGGCTTTTATTGCTTCTAAAATTGAACGTATCAATTTTAAAAAATATTTGTTTTGCTTATCTTAGGGGTGATAGTACTCCATAGCTATACACGCGCCAAGATCCTTATAGTAAAGGGTTATATGGTCACCGGTAGCTATCTGTTCATTCAACGGTCCAACCATCGTACCGTCGGTGTACGCCAATCCTCCGCCACTCGTCTGGAATATAGGCGCCCATCTTCCGCTCTGCTGATATATAGTATTGGCCGCATAATCAAGCGCGAGATTCTGGAAGGATGTGGTGTTATTGTCATGGTGCGACTGCATGATCATGACGCCATCCTTTTCAAAGCTTGCGTTGCACATGCCTGCTCCGTCAAAGCCCATACCTGCGTTACCCATTGCAACCATCATCATGTTGATCGTCTCAACACCCTGGATTTTATTTGTAGTTACAAATCCAAACGCATTATTGCCCAAAGCCTTACCGATAAGAGGACTCATCGCTCTTATCTGTGCCGCCATCTGCGTCTGACCAACCGCTACGAACCATGCCTCCTGGCCTGTTACGTAGGTTGAGATCTCGCTTGCGGCATCCGCTTTAACTACAACACCGCAATTGCGCTCCATTGCATAATTGACGTGCGGAGCCTGCGCAAGTATTACAGGACCGCCGTTCTTGGAAAGGGAGGAATCTACAATATTTACATCAAGATTGGGGATATAGTCCCATGTTACCTCTTGCTCTCCGCCGCGATCCTGCTGATGCTCGTTAAGACTCCACAGGAAGAGGTGACCCTGCCATGAGTTGTAGAATCTAACCTTGTTAAGGTTAAGCTCACTTCCCATGTTCTCTACTATGACGGAGGTCATGTAAGCGTCAATATTGACGTTTGTCATATTGATGGTAGTCTCACCGACCTTGTAGCAAACAAGACCTCTCATGTGTCTTTCACTTGCGGACTGGTCGTTGGAGTTCGGGTCGTCGTCTCTTGTCGCAATATCTCTTATATTAACAACGTAGTCGCGGAATGCCTGTTTTGTTTTCTTGGTTGCGATCTCGTCGTGAGCCGCGCTGGTAAGTCTTATTCTGAAAAGGTCTGACGATGAATAATCGTCATCGTTGTTAGCTACGCCCTTGGGTGTTACGCAAGGTACATCGTAGGAGTAAACGCTGAAATAGTTTCCGTAGATCGAGAAGCTCTTCTCCTCAGGACGGAGATCACGGCGGAACAATCCAACGTGATCAAACAGGCCCTGATTTACGCCCTTGCTGTCGATGTAGAAGTATTCGGACGGAAGGTCCTCCTCTCCAACGTCAAGATTGCAATGCAATACGATAGACGCAAGTCTGTCGGGTCTGCTCACACCCTTGGTGGCAAGGAATCTATCAACTGCGGCTACCTGCGTAACAGAGTTTTCGCTGCCAAAGCATTCCTGAGTAATATCATGGGAGCTGTTTGTCATCATATTAAGCTCCCACGCCTCGTATACGTTGTATCCGTCAACTACCTTTACGGTGTGCGTCTTAACGATATCGGGGTTTGAAGGATCGTATCTTGAAGGATCCTCGGGACGGATCTCAAGTGTAAATGTGCTACCTATTGCCGCCTCTGTAAAGTCGTAGGAGTTATCCGCAGGATTAAATGCTACGTATGCCGAGTAATCGGACAAAAGCTCTCCGTCCTTGTAAACGTTTACAGTAGTTCTCTCTGTTCTGCCGTCCGTTTCTATGATATTATAATTTTCGTCAAGAATAACAACGTTGAGATAGAAGTAGAACTTGTTATCATCACCAACGTAGTAGGGGCTGCTGCCATCTCTGAAGTTATTCTTGTAGCTTTCACGGGCTACAAGCTCGTCGGGCTTAAGCGTACCGAAGATAAATCCGGTGTTACCCTCAACCTCTGCTTTATCTCTGACCTCGATCTCAATCTCACCGGTTTTACCCATGTAACTAACAACAAGCTTTGTTTTACCAACCTGTGCGCTGCTGGGCCACTCTGCAATTTTCAGCTTTGTATTTTCATCCGTAAGTCTCACGTATGTGACCGCGCCGTCAGTGTACGTTACCTTGACCAAAAGTCCGGAAACGTCATACTTGTCTGAACCGGTATAGATAACAGTACGTACTGTTCCGGGAACGATCTCAACCTTGGAAACACCCTTTACAGTAACGATTACCGTGGTTTTATACTTTACTCCCTTAGCATCGGTATAAGTAATGTCTATATGCTGATCTCCGACCTTCGTGGGGTCAATATCGTTGTGCGTAATAGCTGCATCTTCCTTTACGCTGACAAGATATGTATCTCCGTTATCATAAACGAACGCAACCTTCATGTCGCTGAGATCCAGCTCCTGTCCCTGGAATATGGACGGAGGAATAGATCCCGTAATAGCATGGATATACTGAAGCTTAATGATCTTAAGTTCTCTCTCTATCGTGCCCGCATCCTCGTGTGTAATGGTGATCTTTACGCCGTTAGCAACGGACTCCTCTTTCGTTGTGATACCCTTTATATCGGAGAGCTTCTTCTGCTCCTCTGCCTTTACATTGCCCGCAACGTCGGTGTAGGTAACCTTGATCATAATATTATCAAAGTCTACCGCATGTCCGTCTCTGACTGTATCAAAGTCCGCATCAAAGAATTCAATCTTGGATATGCCGATAATATCGTAAACGTATTGGTATTCAACTACTCCGGGAATGGATACGTCAAGGTATCCCTTACCAACTGTGCCTGTGTTAGCTGTGCCAACTACAACGCCGTCCGCAATTCTAAAGGTGCGGATAATGGGCTCAAAGCCCTCAGTCGAGAAGGTTACCGTAACCTCTATGCCGGACGCATCGAGAGTTTCACCCTTCTTAACCTGAGTAGCAACTCCTCTTACAGTAGTGCTGCTAACGGGAAGAACTGTAACGTTAACGGTTGTTTCCTCGGTTTTTCCGTTAAACGTGTAGGTCGCCTTCAGCACTGCATTACCTGCCGCAGTGGTAACCACGTCAGTGATAGTGGCTGTGACCTTCTTTCGGGTGTTATTATCAAAGTTAGCAAATACCGTCACGCTTGATTCGTCATAATCTCCGCCAAGCTCAACGTACTTGTCGTATGCGGTAATTTCAATGCTTACAAGATCGGGAGGTGTGGTCGTGATTATGATATCGTCCGTGAAGGTTCCCCACTCACCCGTGTAAGTAACGGTAAGGGTCTTATTCTCCTCGGAATCCTTATCCAAGGTATCAACGTTAGTTGTAATACCTGTTTCGAGCAGAACCTCGGAGCCCTTTTCATCGTCGAATATACCGTATACGGCTATATCGTCAACCGAAATGGGGTCTCCGGCCTGAATGACCGTGTTCTCCTTATCGGCTCTTATCGCCACAACTGTGCAGATCTTGACCGTGTATGTTATAGTCTTGTCAAGATATGTAATGCTTATAGTCTGCTCACCGGGCTTGCTTGTATCGATCGTTCCGTCGATCTTAAGCGCGCTTGCACTCAAGGTCTCATTCGTTCCGTCGGTGTAGCTTGCGTATACCTGAAGTCCACTGATATCAAAGGCTTCGCCCTTAAGCATCTCCTTCTTTATACCGGACTGCACCTGAATCTGGCTTGCACCGACAACCTCTACGGTTGCGGTAGCTGTCAGTCCTGCATGAGAGAATACAAGCTGCTGATCTCCAACCTTAGTTGTGTCAACCGTGCATGTAATATTCGATGCGTTAAGCTCGTCCTTGGTTGTGCCATCGGTATAATAGAGCCAGCCCTTAAGCTCAGGAGCCGCGTATGCGTCACCAATCTTTACCTTTTCGGGGTAAGAGCCCTTGTTGATCTCTATGTGATCGGGAGCTATAACCTCTACAGGAAATTCAATTGTCTTGTCCTTGTATGTAACTGTAAGCTGCTTTACGCCGGCAGTTGAAGTATCAATTGTACCAACTGTAAGATCCTTGTACTCCTTGTCGGCGGTTACGTCGTTAGTGTAAGTAACCAAAACCTGAATTCCGGCAACGTCAAGAGTCTGACCTACCTTGATCTTGGATGCAACTGTGCCTGTGATGACGGTAATATCCTTTACACCGATAACGTTAAACTTAACGGTGTCTGTCATCGTGGGATCCGCATTGTAGGTTACCGTCATTGTCTTCTCTCCGGCAACAGTTGTATCAACTGTGGAGAGTGTATACTGATCCTTGTTAAGGATCTCTTCTCTGCCCGTGCTGTATATCGCGATTACCTGAAGGGTATCGAGCTTAAGCTCATCGAATACGTAGCAATTGGTATCCTCAACTGCAATATTAGCATCAATACCGATAACGTATGCAGTTGCCTCAGGGTCAACGACCGCTATGCGGAATGTTGTGCTGACACTCTGGTATGTTACCTTAACGGTCTTCATACCAACCTCGGAGGTGTCTACTGCGCCGACAGTTACGTCAGCAAATCCAACGGTCTTGCTTGTTCCGTCACTGTAATTTACCTTTACCTGAATGCCCGAAAAATCGGGGATCGCATCCAGATTTACCTGTGCGGGGGTAGTTCCCTCGACAACCTCAATAGAGGTTACCGTTACCTCGGCTGAGGGCCCGTCCTCGGTCTCCTCCTCCGGCTTTGCGCATGCGGCAAGGCAAACCAATACCGCAAGCATTGCTATAAATAAGATTAATAATTTGCGTTTCATTTTTAATATCCTTTCGTATAGGCATTTTAAAAATTAAAATGTTTGATTTTGTTCAGGTTAAGTCGTGCGACTGAACCCAAAGGCTTCGCCCTGATTCTATTTACAACCTCCTTTACAACGTATTTTTTATTGGTAGCTTTGTTTGCATGTCAACACTTACGGGGAAATGATAAGAATCGAGTCCTCGGCGTTACTGCCATCCTTAGCTATGATTCTTACCTTTAGCATTCCGGGGGTGGTAAACGTTACTACGCCGTACTCGTCTACGCTTGCCACGTGCGACTGCTCATAAGCGAAGTCTACTTCTGTATTTGATGCGTCATCGGGATAAACGTGATAATCTAACTTTATACGTCTCTCTCCCTTTTCATTTGGCGTTACAATGATGTAATCGCCATGCGTATCGCTGTATTTTTGTCCCTCGTTGGTTATCTCTACACGCTCAACGGGGATAACCTCCTCAAACACCTTGAACTGCAATCCGAAGAAGCTTACAAGTGCTATTGCCGCTATATATATAAGGGCTATTAAAATTACTACTGATTTTTTCATAATTATTTCTCCTTATAATAAAGCTTAACCATCGAGAAGAACATCCATGTTCTGTATACCAGCACCGCAAGGGCAACCGATACCAGCTTGACATAGACATATCCGGATTTTTCGAATAAGAGGAAGAATACCACTCCCGCCGTAAGGAAAGAGACAAGGAACGCGGAAACAGTGGATTTCATTTCGTTGGCGTTAGAAACCGTGCTTCCAACGCTCGCGTAAAGCTGTGTCTGGGGGTTCATAAGGTCAAGCTGTGCCGAATAGAACATGTGCGCGATGAAGATAAATGCCACTCCGGCAATCATGTGCGCAATGTCAGCCGCGGGAAGCGGAAGCGTAAGCACAAGCACAGGTGTCGTTGCAAGTATTGCGCAAAGTCCAAACGTTGTATTGGGCAAGAGCTTTGCAACTATCGGCAAGTTGTAATTCGAGGGAAGCGTCTTTATAAGGTAGCTGCTCTGTCCGTCTCTTGAGAAAATACTTGAGATAGAACAGTTTGCGTTCAATGCGACCAAAAGCATGATAAGCAAATTGAAGGCAATTATCATGTGGTCTCCCATCTCTCTTGTCTTCATAGCAAGGAATATCTTGTTAAGAAGGAAGATGAGCATCGGGATAGATATAAGAATTCCCACGTTCGCAAATATAGCGTTTGTATTTTTGACCGTAACAAGGAAATTGGTGTAAACAGAGGATACGACCTTGTTCTTGACTCTGTTTTTCTTGGGCTTTACAGGCTTCTTGAGGTACTCAAAGGGCGTACTCGCCATCTTGTAAAACAGGGGGCGAACGACCAGGAGACCTACACCGAGAATTCCAAGCGTGGAGCCTGCCAGAATAAGAAATCTGAAGAAGGTTCTGTCAAGCGGGAAGTAAATTGCAAGATCCTTTACCTCACCGAGAAGCATACGGGTAAAGTCGTAAAGATAGCTGAACGTCTGCGCGTATGCGGTAAGGAAGTCCTGAATTTCCCAATATATTGAGCTCCATGCCGCAACAAGGTCAATGTTTGCGGGGATCAAGGAGATGGCGAAGAAGAGCGCAGCCGCCGCGCCGACAACGGTCGCAGCCAACGTCGTGATCTGAAGCCATTTATGCTGTCTGAAAAAGTTTGCTATCCACATTGCGGGAATCGAGAGGATCGCGCCGATCGCAACCGTAAAGAGCGATACCCAGATCATGCAGAAGAGCATCCATACGTACGCGCCTGCGGAATATCCGTGGGTGATAAAGTACGCAATGAACATAGGAACGAGGAAAGAGAGATTTCTCTTTATCTCGAAAATAAAGAATATAACAAGCTTTGAAAGGTACACCTGCAAGGGGGTACACGGAAGCGTGAGGAGAACCGCGTTATCTCTTGCATAGTACATTGATTTGGTAAGACCTACCGTACAGGATATTACCGAAAGGCCAAGCATTACCGAAAATACAAGTGAAATTACCGTATCGGGAATCGGGAGGCCCTGGAACGAAAACAGGCCAAGCGTTTTCGATACAAGCAAGAATGCAATACAAAGACCAGTTACAGCCGCCAATTTTACTACTGCGCCGACTACCGACAGCAGTACAGAGAAAAATTTTGAATTTTCTGCCTTAAGGCGCTTGAAGTTCATCTGCTCCTTGAGCTGCATCATTACAAGGATGAACAGACTCTTCATGAATTAGCCTCCTCAGCCTCATTTTCGGGCTCTTCGTAAGGAACGTGCTCGTCGTTTCCGTCGTAAATAATGTCAAGATAGAACTTTTCAAGCTCTATTCCCTTCTCGTTAAGCTCTTTCATGGAAGTGAACGCGCGGAGCTGACCCTTCTTGATAATTGCGATCTTGTCACAAAGCTTTTCAACAACGTCAATAATGTGGGAGCTGAAGAATACGATATTACCCTTTGCGGCATGCTCCTTCATGCACTCCTTAACCTCGTGAATACTGGTCGGGTCAAGACCGGTAAGCGGCTCGTCAAGGATCCATACCTTAGGATTGTGAACGAGAGCAGACATAATGGTTATCTTCTGCTTCATACCGTGGGAGTAGGTCTTCATCTGGTTGTCAAATGCACCGGTAAGCTGGAAGAGGTCTACGTACTTTTCAATGAATGCATCGCGGTCCTCGCGGCTTACCTCAAAGAGGTCTGCTATGTAGTTTATGTATTCTCTACCGGTGAGGTTCTCGTAAAGCGCGTAATGGTCGGGGACGAACGCGGTGTTCATCTTTGCCGCAACCGACTGCTTCTCTACGTCAAAGCCGCAGATCTCGATATTACCGGATGTTATGGTCTGAATTCCAACCATGCTCTTGATAATAGTAGACTTACCCGCGCCGTTGGGGCCCAGGAAGCCGAATATTTCGCCGCCCTTTACTTCAAAGGAAACGTTATTTACAGAATAGTGCTTGTTGCTTCCGTATCTCTTGGAGAAGTTACGGAGAACGAGGCTGGGCTCCTCATTACCGCTTATCGATGCGGTCTCGGGCTTTCCGCCAAGGTATTTCTTAAGATCTTTCTTCATTCTTCTATAATCCCTTTCTCTCTTAGTTCTGTCTTCGTCTGCATCCAGTGCGTTAAACATCATTCCGTAAAGGAACCATGCCAGCACGGACAACGCCGCGTATACCGCAAAGAATACTACCTGATATACGGGGTAGAAGGTCAGCTCATAGCCGTTGACGGTCACCGTAGCGGTTAAATCGCGGGTGTTCTCCGCCCAAAGACCAAGCTTTGATACGATAAAATCACTGTTTGTGTAGAAGAAGTCGCATTCTTCGCCGTTTCTTGCGGTAAGATATGCGTTGGTGAAAAGCATCGAGCCGTAATAAACGGCAAGCGTTATCATCGCGTATACCCACTGTATGAATTTGGGGCGCTTGAATACCTTAAGCGAAATTATAAGCAGCGGCATTCCAAATGCTGCGTAGTGGTTTACCCAGTAGGAAACACGCTCTGTTCCGATTGCATTCCAGTCTACCATCGCGTGGGGGAATATCATCGCCATCAACGCGCCGACAACTCCGATAAACAAGCTGAAGTTAAACAATCTCTTCATTTTGAATATCAGACAAAGAGGAATAAGGAACATCGCCGTGTTACAAAGGTGAAGCGGCCAGTTCTTAAGCTCCGCGAACTGCCAAAGCTCCCATCTGCCTATGTATACCCAAAGGAAAGCCAGGGACATATATATAAGGATCATTCTGTTCTTTTCAACAGGATTCCTCTTAAGCAGCAGATATCCAATCAAGGGAAGCGCTATTGCCATATAGAGCATAAATCTGTGCTCGGGCGTAACGTCGTAAAGCTTGATCGCAGGGTCAATTCCAACGAAGAAAGCCTGAAGCACGTAGCAAGGCATGATCGCCAGAAGAGCCATGATAAGGCCGTAGAAAAAGTTTCCAAAATCCTTAAGCTTTACGGGGACCTCAAATCTCTTCTCGGAGATTATGTTGCCCGCAATAATACCAAGTCCCACGGCAATCTCCGCAGCCATTATCCAGAGTCTTGCGGATGAAAGCGCGTAAGCCTCTGTGCCGACCGTTCCGATCGCATATGTCTCGAAGCAGACGAGAAGCACAACGAAGAGAGGCAAGCAGAACAGGTTCACAATTCTGTGCAGCGTTTTGTACTTAAAGAATGCGCTGAGCACCGTAAGCACGATCGCCGCATAAGAGAACCACAAAAGCAATACAGCAAGAGCGGTCTGCGCCTCATTGAGCTCGCCCGCACTGTTAAAGGGCGACAGAGTATCGTAAAGTCCCTTTAAATTATAAATTGCGGGCTTCAGGTAGAGGTATCTGAAAAAGGATACCAAAAACAGAGCCGCCGCAAGGGGCTTTTGCACGTACGCAATATTAACCTTAAATCGCTTTAGGATGAACCAAAGTCCTACCAACAATAATGCGGCACAAACAGAGCCGGCCGCAAACGTCAAATTAATCACACCCAATAACCTCACATTTTGGATTTTTCGGATAAAATACTGATTAGATTCACCATCATTATCACGGTCAAATTATACCCCAAAAATGCTAAAAAGTCAACATTTTCGAAAACCGTTCGATATTATCGCTAAAATGCCACCCTTGTTTTGACGTGTTTTTGTTTATTTTGCCAATTGACTTTTATTCGTGTACACATTTCGTTAATATGTATTTTTACAATCGACTAATTTAATACACATTTTCCACTTGTTTCTTTCAAAAACCGCCCAAAATAATTGTAATAAATGGTAATTAATGTAATTTAGAGCCATTTTTGAAGCAGTTTTTTACATTTTTTGGAAAATGTATCTTTTGCCTCATCTGTAAAGTTATGTTAAGTAAAAATTAAGTCTGATGAAACTTATGTTCGATGACTTTGCAAACCTATTTATATATAATATAAATAGTTCACTGCAAGCGTGAATATTTACACGCAAAACACACCGTCAAACAGAAAAATCTTGCCCCCTTCCCGCACTTTATTCGACTCGGATCAATCAAAACAATCACAAAAGAGGAGCAGACGTTGTCTGCTCCCCATCTCTTTTTATAAGTTATATTTAGCCCAAAGGCTTTTTCTGCGCCCTTCTCTGCTCTTTTTTTCGTTTGACGACGCGCGCAATAGCCTTGATTCCCATCGCAACCGATAGAACTATAAGCGCGGCCAAAGTGAAGCCTCCAATATAAAAGAACAAACACCACGGATATGGCACCGTGCTCTGTACGACCCTGTATAACGGAAGGTAACCTTCCTCGTATTGACTGACGTAAAACATGTTAAAGGAAGCGTCCGCGGCCCAACCCTTGCTGTAGACAAACTCGTTTAGCGCGACAGCGCTTAAAAGACAGCAGACAAACACAGGGAACGCCTTAAGGAGCGTCTTCAGCTCCGCCTTAACACTATTTGTATAATAGAGGAATATTCCTATTGTCAGCATCGAGCCGTGACATACCATCGTCTGAATATTTACACCGGTAAGCTCAATAAATACGTCACCGGGGTAGATCATAACGGCAGTTCCCGCAAAGACCGCGTAGGTCGCAAGGAAGCAGCAAAGCGCATCTCTAAGTTTACCGCGGGTTACACCCACCAAAAGCCCGATATACATCGGCATTGAGCAGAATTGCCACGGGAAGGACCTCCAAGGAAAAATATATTCCGTCCAGTCACCAAGAGAATATCCTATTAAAATCATTTTATAGATTTCAAGAACAAACACGATGATCGCTGTAATAACGATTGTCGGATACACGCTCTTGATAATCCCTTTTTTATATAGGAAGCAAAGCAGTGCGGCAATGACTAAAACAAGCGACCAACACAAAATATGGTACCAACCATACATTTGTGGGGGGTCCGCCATTGCGCACATAGCCTCCCAAACTCTTTCAAAGAAATCCATATTTGCTCCATTGTTTTTATTGTCAACCAATCTATTATACCACCAAAAAAGAAAATATGCAACATTTATTTTCCTTTTATGATTTTTCATGCTAACTCTAAGAAAAACGAGTTCCCCGCAGAAGACAGTAACGCGGATTTCATAAATGAAAGCCCCCCAAAAACCGTCAGCTGCATTTTGTAAGCATTGTATTTTTATCCGCATGCCCTGCGCCGCAGAAAAAGCACTTGATATTCTTTGAAGTTTATGATATAATGACCATGTCTTTTTCAAAATAACAATTCGAGGTGTTTATGATTCAAAACAACAATATAGACGTAAACTATAAAAATAAAAAGCGATACAACACCGCAAAATATCCGATCCGACAGCCCCTGTTCTTCGTTTGGCTGATATGGATTCTTTCAAAAATACTTCTAATCGGTAAAAAATATAAGGTTGAAAAGGTCAATATGGAGGGACTTAAACCGCCCTACATGGTGCTATCCAACCATATGTATTTCGTTGACTTTGAGCTTGCGGCGCTTGCAACCTATCCGCACAGAGTCAATAACGTGGTAAACCTCGACGGATATTACCGCCGCGCCTGGCTCATGGAGCTTATCGGTGCTATCGGAACGTGCAAGTTTACCAACGACGTTCACCTTGTCAAGTCGATATATAAGACCCTTCGCCGCGGTGACGTGCTTTGCATGTATCCCGAGGCGCGTTATTCCCCCTGCGGAATAACCTCATATATTCCCGACTCGGTAGGCGCGCTTGTAAAGCGCGCAAAGGTGCCCGTAGTAACGATCGTTCACCACGGAAATCACCTGGCATATCCCTTCTGGAACTTCAGAAAGCCCCGTAAGGTGCCGCTCCATACGGTTGCGACCAAGACTCTGACCCCGGAGGACATCGAAAAAATGTCGGTAGACGAGATCAATGCGCATCTGCGCGCTGCCCTCTCCTACGACGACTACAAATACCAGAAGGATAACGGCATACTTATCACAGAGCCCGACCGCGCCGAGGGCATGCACAAGATACTTTATCAGTGCCCGCACTGTATGGCGCAGTCCAAGATGAGCTCCAAGGGCGCGGAGATCTTCTGCACCGAGTGCGGAAAGCGCTAGACGCTCAGCGAGGACGGCGAGCTTGAGGCAAACGACGGCAACACCGAATTTAACCGTGTTCCCGATTGGTTCTTGTGGCAGCGCGAGCAGGTAAAGGCAGAGATCGAGCGCGGGGGGTATAGCTTCTGTGACGACGTTGAGGTCTATTCACAGCCGCGTGCGATGGGATTCGTCCATTTGGGAGAAGGAAAGGTCTCCCACGATCCCGATCGCGGCTTTGTTCTGGACGGCAACCACAGAGACGCTGACTATCATATCGAGCGCGCGCCTATACAGACAAACAGCCTGCACATCGAGTACGATTGGTGCTATCTGAAGCCCTTTGACTGCATAGATATCTCCACCGAAAACGACTCATTCCTCTGCTATCCCAAGAAGCAAAACGTAGTTACAAAGCTCGCATTCGCAACAGAGATAATATACGAAATGCACGCCCAGAGAAACAAAAAGGCAAGAGGAAGATAACCCCCAAAAAAAGGAGAAAAGGATGGACTTGTGTCCATCCTTTTTTATCGTTTTATTACTCCTCAACCTCGAAAGCGTCCTTATCAAGGCCGCAGACGGGGCAGAGGAAGTCAGCGGGGACGTCCTCCCAAGCCGTGCCGGGAGCGATGCCGTTATCGGGATCGCCAAGCGCGGGATCGTATTCATAACCACAGGGGCAAATGTATTTCATAGTTTTAATTCCTTTCTTGTTTTGATATCATTAGTATTGCCAAAAAGGCAAGATTTATTTGTTTTCAGGCGTCCATTACCTCAAATTGTGAGCCTGGCACCTTGCAAAGAGGACAATAAAATTAAATAAATACAAGAGAATGAACAACTATGAAGAAAAGCATTGAAGTCCCAAAAGGTATAAGACCAAAAATCCCCATCTTCAAGAAAAAGTGCTTTTTATAGCAAATTCTAGAATTGAGATAAATTTGGTTGTTAATTATGGTTTCATTTTTACAATAGTCATTGAAATTGTTATTAAAGTCCTCTAAAGTCATATTGCAAATATCTTTATAATAATTTACATTGTTTTTTTGTCCATTATGAGAGCGAGGAATAATAACTAACACAAAAGATACAATGGCGAATATAAATGACATACAATACAGACCAAACGCTATATAGCACAGTGTTTTTAGAAACTCGTTTTCCGAGCATAAAAAAGAGCATCTTGAAAACACTTCAAAAAAATTTAATGATAATCCAAAAACAATGCCTACAACTGAAACAAGCAAACCAGCTTTGTTATCAAATGAACCAATTTGAGCGCACACCCCATTTAGTATATCTTTCTTTTCATTTCTAGACTCCATTATGTTTCCTCCTCAACCCAATTGTTAAACTCGACATTGATTATGTTGGCATGATAAACTGTTTTCCCTAAATCATAAGAATATTTTTCCGAAATGAATTCACCATATTTGTGTTCAGTTGATGCATCTAAATCTTTAATGTTGTTGTAAAAACAAAAATCCATAACAATAGGACCGTACCCTGGTTTGTTTGCGATGCCGGACATGTTGGAAGCATCTATAACTGCATCTCCAATCCAAATCAAATCGTTAATGCCAGACCCTTTCTTACCAGCTTTAATAATCAAGTCTTCGCTCGCACCCAGTCCGACGCCAAAAGAAAACGTCGGGAACCCTTTTTTGTCTAATATATTTTTAAACATTTTTTGGAATGTATTTATGTATGCTGCATCATCCATTATGCTATCCAGTTGCGACAACGTTGAACAAGAATAGATTGCATAAACGCAATCTCCCCTAATTCCGATTTGTCTGTAATTGTTGTTTGCAGATAAAATTGTAATTATTTCGCTACAGAATGCACGCATTACCCTTGCAACTGTATCCGGCTTGTTTTGTGTAAAATATTTGGAGGAATCCCTTATATCTACAAATAATGCCCCAACCCAAGCTCTTATTCCATTTTCATATGTGAATTCCTCGTCAGATTTAGGAATATTATCACTTTTTTCAATTTCAGTTTTTGAATCTAGTATATTTATGATTCGTTGCTTGCCTTGAACATAGTTGTAATACCTCATATAAATGTCGCCTCCAAATAATTATTGATTGGTTTTAAAGGTAATAACTAATTATACCATAAATGATATTATTTTTCAATGCAAATCAAGAGAGTCGAAAAATAAAAAATATATATTTCGCAACCTTTCCGCAAACAACACGCAAAGTCCATTCGCAAGGACGTGCTTTTTGATATAATAATCTTACACGAAAAGCTTCCACTGTTCAAACTTCCACTTTTGCCCCATTTTGATCAATCCAATAGTCCAAATTTCCATAAAAATCCCATAGTTCAAGCAAAAGGGAGCAAGCAAAAGCTCGCTCCTTTTTCGTGTTATTGGTATCAAATAAAATTACTCCTCAACCTCGAAAGCGTCCTTATCAAGACCGCAGACGGGGCAGACGAAGTCAGCGGGAACGTCCTCCCAAGCCGTGCCGGGAGCGATGCCGTTGTCGGGATCGCCAAGGGCGGGATCGTATTCATAACCACAGGGGCAAACGTATTTCATAGTTTTAATTCCTTTCTTGTTTATATATTTTCAGTATTGCCAATTTGGCGGGATATTATTTATTTTTTCAAGCCTCAACGACCTCAAATTGTGAGCCTGGGACCTTGCAAAGAGGACACTTGAAGTCGGCGGGCATCTCCTCTGCCTCATGCACGTAGCCGCAAACGGGACAAACGTACTTCTTGACTTCCTTTTTAGGCGCGTTCTCTGCTCCGATCCTCTCAAAGTCCTCAACGCCGTGCTTGCAGATGGGACAGATATAATCCTCGGGGAGCTCATCACCCTCGTAAACGTAGTTGCATACGGTGCAACGCCAGCCGGATTTGACTTCAGGCTTTGTCGCATTAGCCTTTATAACAGTCTGATAGTAGCCGTAGGTGCAGTTCTCTGCACTCTCCAGCACCTCGCCGTCAACCAACTCTCCGATAAAGAGAGTATGACTGCCGAGATCTACCGTTTCAACGATCTTAAGGGAAAGAAACGCGGTCGCGTACTTTGTAAGATAGTAAAGACCGTTCTCACTTCTCTTGATATCGGAAAACTCCGCGAATTTGTCAACTTCTCTTCCCGACTTCATGCCGAAATGCTCAAAGAGTGAGTAGGGCGCGTCGGTCGAGAGAGGCGAAAGATTGCACTTTCCCGTATTCATTATCATGTCGTGGGTAAGAGTGCCCTTGATAGCCGCAAGGGATATGCGGACAGGGTTGTTTGCAACCTGGACCGCCGTGTTTATAATGCATGCGTTATCCTTGCCGTTCTCTTGCGCCGACATAAGATATACGCCGTAGGTGATGTTATAAAGAGCTTTGGTATTCATATCTACCCTCCGTGTTGTCTTAAAGCAGTATCCCCGCAGTCTTCACCGCAGGGATACAGCCATGTTTATATTAGCCGAAGTATCTGTCGTGAAGACCCTTGAGTGCCTTGCCGTGTCTTGCCTCGTCGCGAGCCATCTCGTGAACAGTGTCGTGGATAGCGTCAAGACCGTTCTTCTTTGCGCAAGCCGCAAGGTCGAACTTGCCCTGAGTTGCACCGAACTCGCAGTCAACTCTCCAGGAGAGGTTCTCCTTTGTGGAAGCCTTCATGTTGGGCTCAAGCTCCTCGCCGAGAAGCTCTGCAAACTTAGCTGCATGCTCTGCCTCCTCGTATGCTGCCTTTTCCCAGTAAAGACCGATCTCGGGGTAGCCCTCTCTATGTGCGATTCTTGCCATGCAGAGGTACATACCTACCTCAGAGCACTCACCCTGGAAGTTAGCCATGAGCTGCTCGAAGATATATGCCTTATCCTCATCGGAAATATCGGGGTTGTTCTTTACAGTCTTAGCATATACGCCGTACTCGTGCTCTGCTGCGAGCTTTGCGTTATCCATTACTTTGAACTTGGAGCCGGGAACCTTACAAACGGGGCATCTGAAATCTGCGGGCATCTCCTCAGCTTCATGTACGTAACCGCAAACGGGGCAAACAAACTTTTTCATAATCTTAATTCTCCTTATGTTTCTAAAAAATTTTTTATTTGAATATATTTGAAATATCAGCATGGCTGACATTTTCATCGTGTAGCATTCTCACCGTGATCTTGGATAGGCTCTCGATGAGATTTTCGTTGATAGCGCCGAACGCTATGTGCATCTTGCAATCTGTCTTGCAGGGGTTTCTGGAGCAATCGTGGGCGCAATCAAGACATTTTGAAATACATATCGGCCCGTCGATAAGCTCGACGATTTCAAGAACCGTCAGCTCCCTGCCGTCGCGCGCCAGCTCGTAGCCGCCTTGCACGCCCTTGTAGGAACGGACTATCTCGCCCGCGTTCAGCTTGCGAAGCACCTTTAAGGCTATCTTTGGAGTGATGCTGGCTATGTCGGCTAAGGTCGCCGCACCCGTCTTCTCTCCCAGCTTGTCAAGGATAAGGCACATTCTGATGGCGTAATCCGCTTCTTGTGTTACTCTCATACTGTGCTCTCCTTTCGTAGCTTTTTGTAATGTCTACCTCTCGGGTACACATTGATTATATCACACTCGTTTTCGCTTGTCAATAGGTTTTTTGAAATTTTTTTGAAAAATCTTTACCTTTTTCGTAGACATTTACAAAAACCCTTATAACACAACGAAAAAGACGGACAAGTTTTTTTGTCCGTCCTTTATATTTGTATCACTTTTATTGTTTTTTTCAGCTTTTCGGCATATTTAACGGTCGATTGCGCTCCTCTTGATCTCCCGTCCCATACGACAAGCACCGCGTCTGCCATTTCAATCATTTCCCTGTTTCTTTTTATCGGCGCGCCCCTTTTATATAAATGATACTTTGGTCGCAAAATATGCTTAGATAGCTTGTGCTCGTCGGCGTATTTCTCTGCAAGCGTATCTATGCCACGCGCGCCGCCCGATATTATTTCATCCACGCCGTCGGGTATGTACGGGGCGAGATCAAAATCAGTTATACTGCGCGAACCTGCGATTAATAGCTTCATTTTATATTCCCCCAAAAATAAAAAGGTGCGCAACCGAAGCCACGCACCGAAAAATGCAGGCTCCTGTTGTTGCGACACAAACAGTTTCGTTCCTAATTGATGACTAGCATCTCACAGTATGCGAAAATAAGCATGCATTTTTACCATAGTAAATCATGCACACTGCATCAGAATGTTAGTCAAAATATTAAGTTAAAAACGAAAATTCAATTCCGTTTGTGTCGCAAATTTATTATAACACACTTTTTTGACTTTGTAAAGGGATAAAAATAAAATGGAGAGCTAAAAAATAGGCTCCCTCCGGGAGGGAGCTGGCGCCAAAGGCGACTGAAGGAGAGCGCGGGATAATAATACCAATGAAGGTTTCAAGCCACGAAGGCTCCTTCCACCGCATCGCGCGAACCCCCAAAGCTCGACTTCGCTTGCTTCGGGGAACCCCGCCGCGGTCCCCCTCCCTCCCGGAGGGAGGCATACACGAAATGCAGCCATTCATAATTCAACGGACTCCCCTACCCTCCTCTATTGAAAGTTTTTGAAAGGTGAGGGGGAGCGAGAGGGGGAGAGGGAAACCTTTTTTCAAAAAGTTTTCCTCTCCCCCTCCCAATTTATCATCTATCAATCCAATTACTGGGCTGCCTCAACGGTAGCTGCGGATGGGCCCGCCTTA
>JAZSBL010000031.1:0-9594 GCA_045602385.1 Eubacteriales bacterium
TCAAGATTAGATATCCCATCATTTTAAATGAGTAAGGTCACTTGCAGACTACAAGTTTGATAGGTCGGAGGTGTAAGCGTAGTAATACGTTCAGCTGACCGATACTAATAGACCGAGGGCTTGAACCTCCTAAGTTGTCCATAGCGACAACACCCGACCACAGCTACGGTCGGTATTAAATAGGAGTTCAAAAGGAAAGTTTGAGTTTCGAGTTTTTGACTCAATAGTTTACCTTTTTCGATTGGTCGAGAAATAACAAAGACGCACGGTAATAACCGTGTTTTTTGTTGCTTATATAGTTAAGTAAACTTAATTGATTGCTTAAGAAATAACCACTCTCGAGGATTAGCCGCCTGAGAGTGGTTATTTTATCTTGATTTCTTATTATTTCTGTGTGGGGCGAGGCTTATAGCATGAAGAGCAGGTGTTTGACGAATTTCTGTTTGCTGCTCCGCATGAGCACCACCAAGAGCCCGCGAGATCTTCGGATTTTTGTGTTTTAGGCTGCTGAGCCTGCGTGTATCTAGGAATCTCTGTGTTTTCGGTTGCGGAGGCTTGTGTTTGATTTGCATCCATATTTTTAAGTCTTTTCAGTATCTTATCTGTATTTTCAGCAGTATGACCTATTGCATACAAAGCCAGAGATGCGATCCAAGAAGCAAATGCGCCGATAGCACATGTGAGGATTCCGTTGAGAACGTCTCCGGCTATAATAGTTGTTACTCCGGTAATTATAGATGCAATAATGCCTATAATACAAGAAATGCTTGCAAGTGTTTTTACTTTGCTTCCTACGTTGTCGTACATAATATCGACCCTCCATATAAATAAAAAGTGCGCGGCATAAAGCCACGCACAAAAAACGTAGCTCCAAGCCGCGACGCAACAGATTATACCACCCCAGCCGAAACGGCAAAAGTGTACAAAAAGGGAGCATACATTTTTATCCCATGATAAAAATGTACACTGATGCCAACCTTGGGGTTGGGATGGGCTAAAAGTATATTCAGTTGCGTCGCAATATTATTTTATCATACAAATTTCTACTTGTCAATTGAGATGTGAAAAAAAGATATGCGAGATATGCGAGTTCAGTTCAAAATAAGCTATTTTCCTCCAAAGCCCTTGACAATACGGGGGAAAATGATATAATTATAATGTAGATATTTATGCTTTTTTGCTTGTCGCTTCGGCGGCAGAACGGAGAATGAAATGAACAATAGAAAAATTGGAACAAAGTGCGTTCAGGGTGGTTACACCGCGGGCAACGGTGAGCCCAGACAGATACCGATCATTCAGAGCACGACGTTTAAGTATACAACAGGCGAGGCTATGGGTAAGCTTTTCGACCTTGAGGCCTCGGGATACTTCTACTCCCGTCTTCAGAACCCTACCTGCGACTCGGTAGCGGCTAAAATTTGCGAAATGGAGGGCGGAAGCGCGGCGATGCTTACCTCTTCGGGTATGGCGGCAAACTTCCTTGCAACCTTTAATATTTGCTCCTCGGGCGACCACATCGTGTCCAGCGCGTCTATTTACGGCGGCACATACAATCTTTTTGCCGTAACTCTTAAGAGAATGGGCATTGAGGTTACGTTTATTGCGCCGGATTGCTCTGACGAGGAGTTTGAGGCGGCTTTCAGACCCAACACAAAGCTTGTTTTTGGAGAGACCATCGCAAATCCTGCGCTCAACGTGCTTGATATCGAGAGATTTGCAAAGAAGGCGCACGAGCACGGCGTGCCGCTGATCATTGATAACACATTCCCGACACCCGTAAATTGCCGTCCTTTTGAGTGGGGAGCTGACATTGTAACTCACTCCACGACAAAGTACATGGACGGTCACGGAAGCGCAGTCGGTGGAGTTATCATTGACTCGGGTAAGTTTGACTGGCTTAAATATGCTGACAAGTATCCCGGACTTTGCACGCCCGACGATAGCTATCACGGAATTACATATGCAGAAAAGTTCGGGCTTGGCGGCGCGTACATAACCAAGGCTACCGCACAGCTTATGCGCGACCTTGGCGTTACTCCCGCGCCCATGAGCGCGTACATTCTCAATCTCGGTCTTGAGAGCCTTCACGTAAGAATGAAGCGTCACTGCGAGAACGGTCTTGCAGTTGCAAAGTATCTTGAGGCAAACGACAAGATCGCATGGGTCAATTACCCCGGTCTTGAATCGAACAAGGATCACGCGCTTGCGGAAAAGTACATGCCCACAGGCACGTGTGGCGTTGTAAGCTTTGGTGTTAAGGGCGGCAGAGATGCTGCGGCTAAGTTCATGAACGCGCTTGAGCTTATCGCTATTGAAACTCACGTTGCGGATGCTCGCTCTTGCTGCTTGCACCCTGCCACTACAACTCACCGTCAGCTCTCCGATGCAGATCTCATCGCATCCGGTGTAGCTCCCGACCTCGTTCGCCTTTCCTGCGGTCTTGAGGACGCAGAGGACCTTATCGCCGATATCCAGCAGGCCTTGGATAGGATCTGAGGAGGAGCGAGTTTAGGGAAACCCTTTCCCCGAAAAGGGTTTCCCTAAGACCCTTCCCAAAAACTTTCATAAGAGGAAGGGGGAAAGGGTGGAGATAAACTGTATGGGTATGGATTATCTTTGACTGCTTTACAACCCTATTTTTGGAAAGTTCTTTTGCTTCTTTTCTTTCAAGAAAAGAAGAGAAACCTACGCACAATCTAACTATCAGGAGCATATAAAATGCCGATTAAAATACCTAACGATCTGCCTGCGGTACAGACGCTTGCAGACGAAAACATCTTTGCGATGACAGAGAAGAGAGCGATAACGCAGGACATCCGTCCGCTTAAGATATTGCTTCTCAACCTGATGCCCAAGAAGATAGAGACAGAGACGCAGATCTCAAGAATTCTCGGAAATACTCCGCTTCAGATAGAGCTGACGCTTATAAGAACCAAGTCGCATCAGTCGACCAACACGGCGCAGGAGCATCTTCTTGCATTCTACAAGACCTTTGACGAGGTCAAGGAGGACAAGTACGACGGAATGATAATTACCGGCGCGCCCGTTGAGATGATGGAGTTCGAGGAGGTTGACTACTGGGATGAGCTTTGCGAGATAATGGAGTGGACCAAGACGCACGTACACAGCACGATGCACATTTGCTGGGGCGCGCAGGCGGGACTTTACTACCATTACGGAATACAGAAGCATATTATGCCCGAAAAGCTTTTCGGAGTATTTGCCCATCAGGCCGACCACAAGAAGTCTATGCTTCTTCGCGGCTTTGACGAGGAATTTTTCGTGCCTCACTCACGTCACACGACGGTTTACAGAGAGGATATTGAAAAGATCCCCGAGCTTCGTGTTCTGGCATCGAGTGACGACGTTGGAGTTCATATCGTATCGAGAAACGGAGGCAGACAGTTCTTTATTATGGGACACAGCGAGTATGATCCGCTTACGCTTGACGCGGAATACAGACGCGATCTGGCTGCTGGATTGCCTATCAAGCCGCCTGTTAACTATTACAGGGATAATGACCCCGAAAAGGGTCCCGTTGTGCGTTGGAGAGCGCACGGAAGCCTTTTGTTTATCAATTGGCTCAACTATTTCGTATATCAGTCAACGCCCTACGATCTTAAGTCGCTTTAATGGCTTTTGAGGGCAGAGAGGAGGAGCGCAATGTCAGTAAAGCTGTTTTTTAGCGCGATTTTCAAGTTTTTGCTTGGTGTCGTGCTGGTTGGAGCTCTGATATTTTTGCCTGCGGGTACAATTCTTTATTTCAACGGCCTTTTGTTTATGGGAATCCTGTTCGTGCCTATGTTTTTGGCGGGAATAGTTATGATGATAAAGAATCCCGCGCTTCTTGAAAGCCGCCTTGATGCCAAAGAAAAGGAGAGGGAGCAGGGCCTTGTGGTAAAGCTTAGCGGACTTATGTTTCTCGCGGGATTTATCGTTGCAGGTCTTGGATTTAGATTTGGCTGGTACACCTTACCGATAGGTGTTTCGATCGGTGGAGCGGTGGTCTTTCTTGTCGCGTATATTCTTTATGCGGAGGTTTTGCGCGAGAACACCTATCTCAGCCGCACGATAAAGGTTCAGGAAGGCCAAAAGGTGGTCGACACCGGCATTTACGGTATTGTAAGACACCCGATGTACAGCGCGACCTTACTTTTATTTTTGTCTATGCCGATAGTGCTTGGTTCTTTATATTCATTAATAATATTTCTTGCATATCCCTTTATCATTGCAAAAAGGATAAAGGGTGAGGAAGAGCTTCTGGAAAGGGAGCTTGATGGCTACTCAGAGTACAAGAAAAAGGTGAAATACAGACTGATACCGTTTATTTGGTAAAGAAAAACCCGACTGCCGTCGGGTTTTTGTTTTATTATATATCGTTTTTGCAGACATCCTCAAGTGTTTCGCGCTTAACTGCGATATAATCCTTGCCGTCCTTTATAATAACTACGGGGGGCTTTGTGAGCCGGTTGTAGTTAGAGGACATGGAGTAGTTATACGCGCCCGTTGTGAGGACGGCGATGATATCTCCTCGCACTATATCTGCGGGGAGTGTCACGTTTTCCTGAATGAGATCTCCCGATTCGCAGCAACGTCCTGCGACGGTGCAATTGAAGGTGGGAGCTTGAGAATTCATTCTGTTTGCAAGGCAGATAGTGTAGGGGGACTTATAGAGCGCGTAGCGCGGGTTATCAGCCATGCCGCCGTCGACCGATACGTAATTCTTGTATCCGGGGATCCTCTTTACCGTTCCCGCGGTGTAGAGCGTCATACCTGCGTCGGCAACTATGCTTCTGCCGGGTTCCATGCGGACAGCAGGCATGTCAATGCCGAGCTTTGCCGCATATGCCTGCATATGAGCCGCTACGAGTCTTATATTAGACGCGATATCTATCGTAGGATCGGTGTCACGGTAGCGCACGCCGTATCCGCCGCCGATGTCAAGCTCACGGGTAATAAAGCCATATTTTCTCTTCATAAGTGCTACGAAATCAAGCATGATCTCGCTTGCCGCGAGGAATACGTCGGAATCAAACACCTGAGAGCCCACGTGGCAATGGAAGCCGTAAAGCTCAATATTTTCAAGCTCGGAGGCGTATTTTGCAATTTGCTCTGCCTGTCCCGTTTCGATCGCCGATCCGAACTTGGAGTCAACCTTGCCCGTTGCGACGGCCTCGTATGTATGGGGGTCGATTCCGGGAGTGAGGCGGAGGAGTATTTTTTGCTTTACGCCTTTTTCGCCGGCGATTCGGTCGATGGCATCAAGCTCCTCGACGTTATCGACCACAAAATATCCGACGCCCTTATCAATTGCGAATGCAATATCAAAATCGGTTTTATTGTTGCTGTGGAAATAAGCCTTAGAGAGAGGAAATCCTACCGAAGCGGCGGTGAAAAGCTCACCCGAGGAAACAAGGTCGGTTCCCATTCCTTCCTCGCCTATTATTCTGTAGATCTGCTTGAAGGATGCTGCCTTGCTGGCATAGAGGGGAAGTGCGCTATCACCAAAGGACTCGCGCATAGCGCAGACGTAGATACGGCATTTTTCGCGTATCTTTGCTTCATCCATAAGGTAGAGCGGAGTGCCGTGCTTTTGCGCGAGGGAAACCGTGTCGACTCCCGCAAGGCAAAGATGTCCCTGCTCGTTTACCGATAAATTGTCACAAATCAAGTAGTTCATAAAATTAACCGTCAATCATACTGTGCATGTCGTAGAGACCTGCGCTTCTGTCCTTAATAAAATCTGCCGCAACGAGCGCGCCTTCCGCGAAAAGCGAGCGGCTGTGCGCCTCATGCTTAAGAGTTATTGTTTGGGTATCGGTGCCGACTATGACCTCGTGCTCACCCACGATATTGCCCATTCTTACGGCGTGTATGCCGATCTCGTCCTTCATTCTCTTTGCCTGACCTTGTCTGCCAAAGGAGAAGAACGCTTTTTCTCTGATCTTCTGTATCTCGCGCGCGAGGAGAAGCGCCGTGCCGCTGGGAGCGTCAAGCTTGCGGTTATGGTGCTTTTCGATGATCTCGATATCCGCATCGGGGAAGGTCTTTGCGGCGGTTTTTGCAAGCTCGCAAAGGAGAGCGACGCCAAGCGACATGTTTGCGGAATGGAAAAGTGCGATCTTTTCAGCCGCTTTGTTGATGGTAGCCATTTCTGCCTCATCGTGACCCGTTGTGCAAAGCACGACGGGGATGTTTTTTTCTGTAGCGTATTCAAGAAGCGCGGGAGTTGCAGTGTGGTGCGAGAAGTCGATTATGCAATCAACGCTTTCCTTGACATCCGCAAACGAAGTATATACGGGGGCTTCGGAAATGGTTATGGGATTGATATCAACTCCGCATGCAAGCGCAGAGTCGCGGTAGCCTTCAAGCACAAGCTTTTTTACCTCGGCGCCCATTCTGCCGCCGATTCCGTTTATAAGTATTCTCATTTCAGATAAGTCCAAGACCTTTCATAATTTCAGCCATTTTTGCCTCATGCTCGGGCTCCATAGCAGTTAAGGGGGAGCGGAGGCTGTTTTCGCAATATCCCATAAGCGACATAGCTGCCTTTACGGGAATGGGATTTACCTCGCAGAAGAGTGCATTGATAAAGGGAATAAGATCAAGCTGTGCCTGTCTTGATTCCTTGATATTTCCCTCAAAGAAATCGTGGCACATCTTGCTTGTTGCGCGGGGCATGGGGTTGGAAAGGACCGAGATAACACCCTTACCGCCAAGAGAGAGGATCGGTACGATCTGGTCGTCGTTGCCCGAATAGATGTCAAGCTTATCTCCGACGAGGTGCGCAAGCTCCGCAACCTGTGAAAGGTTGCCCGAAGCCTCCTTGATAGCAACGATATTCTCGTGCTCCGCAAGCTTTGCCGCAGTGGCGGGGAGAATGTTACAGCCGGTACGGGAGGGAACGTTATAGAGTATAACGGGCTTTGTCGATGAATCCGCGATTGCGGTGAACATCTCGATAAGGCCCTTTTGGGTCGCCTTGTTATAGTAGGGAGTAACGACGAGCACTGCGTCTGCGCCGGCATCGCACGCATCCTTCGTAAGCTCTATCGCGTAAGCAGTGTCGTTTGAGCCTGTACCCGCGATCACCGGCACTCTGCCGCCGACGGTATCGACTGCGAATTTGATGGCATCTCTGTGCTCATCGTCGGTAAGGGTGGACGCCTCGCCCGTAGTTCCGCAGACAACGATGGCATCGATGCCCTCGTCGATCTGCCAATTTATAAGCTTTTCAAAGCTTTCATAATCTATTTTGCCATTTTTAAAGGGGGTGATTATCGCGGTAGCCGCGCCGGTGAAAATTGTCTTTTTCATAGTTTTTTTGCCTCCGAAATATATTTAAACAAAAATCAAAGCAGGGAACACGAAAATGCTCTCTGCCCAGAGGAATTTGCATCTTAAAGTAAAACAGGCCGTTAAACCGGCCATCTGACTTTACCAAAAGGAAGTAAGCAGATAGCACTCCGTGCGGTTGCCCGCAACGACAGCAGAGCGGATATTATCCGCCGAGCCAGAAAAGCCTTCGCGTGAAAAGACCATCTTCGGCACCGAGTCCTTTTACCGCCGCAACGCCCACGCAGGCTTGCACGGCGGCTACTGATAATCAGGTGCGCCTCTATCGTATGAAAACAGTATATCACCGCATGCCCATTTTGTCAATAGGTTTATATAAAAATCCCTGCTTTTTATACATTTTTATTTAAAAATATTCCTTTGGAATGAATCTTTGAATTCTAATGCGAAAAAAAGCGAAAAAAGTGAAAAATCTTATAAAAATATTTGAAAAAAGTATTGACTTTAACGCTTTAGCGTGGTAAAATGATAAAGTATTTTAAAAACTCGCTTTTATCTTACGGTAAAAGCCGATTTAGGAGGTCTGTCTGATGAAAACCAAGCTTACGCCCGACGCAAAAGCGCTCTTTGAGGCGATATTGAGTCTTGAAAATATCGAGGAGTGCGCAAAATTCTTTGAGGACGTCTGCACGATAAAGGAGATCCAGGATCTCTCTCAGCGTTACGCCGTTGCAAGAATGCTTGACGGGGGCGAGAAATATCAGAGCATAGAGGCCGCCACCGGAGCCAGCACCGCTACCATCAGCCGCGTGAATAAGTGCCTTGCGTACGGAAGCGGCGGATACAGAGCCGTGCTTAAGAAAAGCAAGCAGAGCAAAGCGTAAGGGGAACGATCATGAATAACACTTCACTTACACCTACCGAAAAGACAATATACGCGCTTCGTGGGCTTTACGGGAGCTACGGTTACGCGCAGTATAAAATGAGCAAGTTTGAGGAGTATGACCTTTACGTCAGAAACAAGAGCTTTTTGCTCTCCGACAATATAATCGCATTTACGGATACCACGGGTAAGCTGATGGCACTAAAGCCCGACGTTACGCTTTCCATCGTTAAGAATATCGGAGAGTATGAGAGCGGTGTCCGCAGAGTTTACTACAACGAGAACGTTTATCGCGTTCCCCGCGGCGGATTTTCATTTAAGGAGATCATGCAGACCGGTCTTGAATGTATTGGCGAGATAGACGACTACAACGTATGCGAGGTATTGTTGCTTGCGGCAAAGAGCCTCTCTTTGATAACCGATGATTTTGTTCTTGATATTTCACACCTTGGCGTGGTTTCCGCGATAATCGACTCTATGGGAGTTGACGGAGAGACCAAGGCGAGGCTTATGACCGCTATCGGTGAGAAGAACGCGCAGGGAATAGCCGCGGCATGCCGAGATCTTACGGCTGTCAGCAAGAGCATCGAAATGTTAAAGGCTCTTGTTACTATGAAGGGTAGCTGCGGCGAGATGCTTGACATACTTAAGGGTAGCGAGGCGTATGAGATAGCAAGCTCCTTTGCATCTGTCATTGACGTCCTCAAAGCAAGCTTTGGCGATAAGGTCAGAATCGATTTCTCGGTGGTGGACGACATGAGATACTACACGGGAATTGTATTCAAGGGCTTTGTCAAGGGAATTCCCACAAGCGTGCTTTCGGGCGGAAGATACGACAAGCTTATGGAGAGAATGGGCAAGAGAAGCGGAGCTATCGGATTTGCGGTATATCTGGATCTTCTTGAGATGCTTGAAAATGACGGAAATGAATACGACGCGGATGTATTTCTGCAGTATGGCGAGAAAACGCCTCTTGCTCTTACCGCAAAAGCGGCAGACGAGCTTGTAAAGAGCGGAAAGAGAGTTATCAGCGGCAAGCAAATGCCCGACAAGCTCCGTGTTAAAGAGATTATAAAGATATAAGGAGAGCGACAATGGAATATTTGAATATCGCCCTCCCGAAGGGAAGGCTTGGAGAAAAGGTATACGCGATGTTCGAATCTGCCGGCTTTGAGTGTCCCTCAATAAGAGAGGATAATCGCAAGCTGACCTTCGAAAACGAGGAAAAGGGAATAAGATATTTCTGGGTAAAGCCATCTGATGTATCAATTTATGTTGAAAGAGGCTCAGCCGATATAGGAGTATGTGGCAAGGATATTTTGCTTGAATATGAGCCAGATGTATATGAAACCCTTGATTTGAATATGGGCAAATGTCATATGGCAGTAGCAGCAAAAAGAGATTTTTACGACAAT
>JAZSBL010000032.1:0-19665 GCA_045602385.1 Eubacteriales bacterium
GGAGACATCTCCCGCTTTTTTGCGATTTTTGCATATATTATTTAAAATAATTTAATTTATTTACAAATATCCTATTTACAAAGGGCAGAAAATATAGTAAAATGTAGGATAGGAAAGTTTAGAGCCATTCTTAGGTAAAACACTTGACACATATTATTTTCAGAGGTGAAGATATGTCTAATCCTATTTACAAAAGAGTATTGATCAAAATTTCAGGAGAGGCACTCAAGAACGGATGCGAGAGCGACATTCTCGACTTCGACTTCATGGACAGGGTCGTTTCATCGGTCGCAAAATGCCTTGATGCGGGCGTTCAGGTCGCTATCATAGTTGGAGCCGGCAACATTTGGAGAGGTGCCCGAAAGGGCGTTGGTATGAACCGCGCACGTGCAGACCACATGGGAATGCTTGCAACAGTTATTAACGCGCTGGCACTTCAGGACGCTTTCATCAGAAACGGCAGAGATGCCAAGGTTTTGTCCAGCGTTGAAATGAACACGTTTGCCGATTTCTATACACAGAGAGATGCCGACAGATACTTGAACGAAGGAAAGGTGGTAATCTTCGGCGGCGGTCTTGGCGCACCCTATTTCTCAACCGACACTCCTGCCGTTGTTCGTGCAGCAGAGATAGGCGCAGACGTTGTACTCATGGCAAAGAACATTGACGGCCTTTACACTGCAGACCCCAAGAAGAATCCCTCCGCCACAAGATACGATGACGTTACATATGCCGAGATACTTGAGAAGGATCTTAAAGCCTTCGACCTCACTGCAATTTCCTTCTGCAACGAAAACAATATAGACAGCTTTGCATTCGGTCTCTCTGACCCCGATAACATTTATCGTGCGGTAATGGGTGAAGCTATCGGAACAAAGATGCATAAATAATTTCTATGAATTAATAATCGAAAGGAAATATATATTATGAAATACAACACCAGAGAATTTGAAGAAAAGATGGGCAAATCCATCGCCTCCTACGAGCAGAACCTCGCGTCTATCCGAGCAAGCCAGGCCAATCCCGCGGTTCTTTCTCGAGTTACCTTTGACTACTGGGGTGCTCCCGCAGAGATCACATCTATGGCAAACGTAAGGCTTGCTGATGCAAAGACACTTGAGATCATTCCTTACGACGCAAGCACTCTCAAGGCAATGGAAAAGGCTATTCTTATGAGTGATATCGGAATCACTCCCTCAAACGACGGTAAGATCATCCGTCTTATCTTCCCCCAGCTTACAGAGGAGCGCCGTAAGGAGCTTGCAAAGCAGGTTCAGAAGATGGGTGAGGAGTGCAAGGTTGCAATCCGTAACATCAGACGTACTGCAAATGACGACATCAAAAAGCAGAAGAAGGACAACATCCTTACCGAGGATGACGTTAAGGACGCAGAGAAGGCAGTTCAAGACATTACCGACAAGTATATAAAGACTGTTGAAACTGTTACTGCGGCTAAGGAAAAGGAAATAATGAAGGTTTAAGCCTTATTTCCGTATTTGTGAAATACTTGATAAAGCGGAAGTAATTAATTTAACTTCCGCTTTATTGCGACTTATCAGGAAAGGTATCAGTATATGCAGAATAAAAGCATTCAGACCGTAGATGAAAGATTGCAGCATGTTGCATTTATAATGGACGGAAACGGACGCTGGGCAAACAAGCGCGGCATGCCACGCGAATACGGCCACAAGAAGGGCGTTGAGGTATTCCGTAATATAACCGAATACTGCCACAAGATCGGTATTAAATGTGTAACGGTTTACGCATTCTCGACCGAGAACTGGAAGAGACCGCAAAAAGAGGTCGAGGCTATTATGAAGCTGCTTGACGAGCATCTCGATAATACAAGCGACGAGGACGTTCGCGTATGCTTTATCGGAGACAAGAGCCGTCTTGATCCGGATCTCGTTAAAAAGATGAATTCGGTGGAGGAGCAGACAAAGGGAAGAAGCTCTACACTGAATATAGCGTTGAACTACGGCTCACGCGCAGAGATAGTAAATGCATGCAACAAGCTTATCGCGGCGGGTAAGGATAAGGTCACAGAGGAAGATCTGAACAGCGCGCTCTACACGGGTGACTGTCCCGATCCCGATCTGATTATAAGGACGGGCGGAGATCTTCGAATCTCTAACTTCCTGCTTTGGCAGGCGGCTTACTCCGAGCTGTATTTCACTGACACTCTTTGGCCCGACATGACCCCGGATCACGTAGCGGAAGCTATCGAGAACTTCTATTCAAGAAAAAGGCGTTTTGGCGGACTTGATAAAAAATAATTTATAGGACGTATTTGATCATGCTTAAAAGAATAATAACCTCAATAGTCGCAGCGGCGGTATTTATCCCTTTTTTGATATTCAGCAACACATGGGCGTTTCCTGCGGCGATCGCAATATGCTCGTTTTTAGGTTGCTACGAAATGCTTACTTGTATCGGCAAGAACAAGAACGCCTTTCTTGCTATTCCGATATCCTTACTCGCCGCGGCAGGTCCTTTGGCGGTAAGATTCGCTTTTGTTAACAACATTCCGTTTGCCGATTTCGCTCAGCTCGCTCTTGGCGTTGCTCTTATCGTGGCGCTTTACATTTTTGCAGTAGCAGTATTTGATAACAAGAACACGACGGTTACCGATGCTTCGCTTATATACATGTCCTGCTTTTACATAATAGCGGCATTCTCTGCGATAATCTATATTCATGATTATATCGCATTCGGCAACATGATCTATATCCTGACATTTATATGCGCATGGACTACCGATATCTTCGCGTATTTCACCGGCAGACTGCTTGGCAGACACAAGCTTATCGAGTCCGTAAGTCCCAAGAAAACTATTGAGGGCGCTATTGGCGGTATAGCATTCTGTGTTATTTCAATGGTCGTTTTCGGACTTGTCGTTGAAAACTTCTTTGATCTCGGTGAATCCAAGGCTAATTATATAGTCCTGGCAGTAAGCGGAGTATTTATCTCTATCGTTTCACAGATAGGCGACCTTGTTATGTCCGTTATTAAGAGAAACTACTCGATCAAGGATTACGGCAAAATATTCCCCGGACACGGCGGAATTCTTGACAGATTTGACTCTGTTCTTGCAGTATCGATAATGCTTGCATTTATTTGCAGCTATTTTAATCTTTTCGTCTAAAATCGCAGGAGAATAAAATGAAAAACGCACCCGATATGATGATTTTAGGTTCGACCGGCTCGGTTGGACAGCAGGCGATCGACGTTGCCAGACAATTGAATATTAAGGTAAACGCTCTCTCTGCGCACAAGGACGTTTGCACAGTGGAGGCACAGGCCCGCGAATTCGGTGTCCGAGCATGCGCTATGAGTGACGAAAATGCGGCGCGCGATCTCAAATGCCGTCTTGCAGATACGGACATCAAGGTTTATGTGGGTAGTGAGGGCATCTGTCAAATGATCGATGAGACAGATTCCGCGAATGAAAACGGACAGGTCATTGAAAATTCCATTCTTGGCGAGGCGGGTCTTATGCCCACCTTGGCCGCGCTCCGCTCCAAGAGCACGCTTGCGCTTGCCAACAAGGAATCTCTCGTTGTTGGCGGTGATGCTGTAATGAAGCTCTCGCGTGAAAACGGCAAGGAAATATTACCCGTTGACAGCGAGCATTGCGCCATTTTCCAATGTCTGCGCTCCGGCAAAAATGAGGAAATAAAAAACATCATTCTTACTGCATCGGGAGGCCCATTCTTTGGATATACTTCCGATATGCTCAAGGATGTTACTCTTGAGAGAACGCTCGCGCATCCCACATGGAATATGGGCGCAAAAATAACCGTTGACAGTGCGACCCTTATGAACAAGGGCTTTGAGGTCATTGAGGCGGTACATCTTTTCGGAGTCCGTCCTGAGCAGATCAAGGTGGTTGTTCACCGAGAGAGTATAATACACTCTGCAATAGAATATATTGATAACAGCGTTATCGCGCAGATGTCGGTTCCCGACATGCGCCATTGCGTTCAATACGCACTCTCACACCCCGAAAGATGTGAGGCTACCACACACGAGCTTGACCTCTTTTCTATTGGAAAGCTCACCTTTGCCAAACCCGACACCGACACCTTCATCCTCCTCAAAAAGGCTTTTGAGGTAATAGGCAAGGGCGGGGCACTGCCCGCAATTCTCAACGCCTCCAATGAGGAGGTCGTTGCGGCATTTCTTAATAAAAAGATACGATTCTGCGACATTGCAGACATTGTGTGCGAGACGGTGGACCGCTTTGAATCCGCCAAAAACGAGCAGGATCTTGAAGAGATACTTCGCATAGCCGCAGAATCTCGTAAGGTTGCGCAAAGCATAATTAATTCACACATCGCCTGATCTTCAGGCTCACACGGAGAAACATGAACACGATTTTATACCTTTTACTGACCCTTTTACTGCTTAGCATCATGGTCGTAATACACGAGCTGGGACATTTCCTTTTTGCCAAGCTCTTCAAGGTCACCGTGCTTGAATTTTCTATTGGAATGGGTCCCGCGATCTATACCACGAAAAACAAGAAGGACAAAAACGGTCAATCAAAGGGAGATTTAGATATAGCGGAGTCATTCCGTCGAGACGATGAGCTTGACGAGCCAATCCTGAATACAGAGGCTCTTACGGCGGATAGCACGCAACAAAAGACTGCCTTTAGTATAAGGGCATTGCCTATTGGCGGATACGTCAGCATGGCCGGTGAGGACGACGCCTCCGACGACGTTAACGCGTTTTGCAACAAGCCTGTCTGGCAGAGATTTATAATCACCGTTGCCGGTGCTGTAATGAACATTCTGCTTGGCATCCTTTGCATGTGTTTACTTGTTGGAATAGAAACAAATCAATACTCTCAAAACGGTCAAGGGTATCTTGTTTCAAATACTATTTACGGTTTTCAGGAATCCTCTACAAGCGATAAATGCGAAAATCCGCTTATGCCCGGCGATACTATCATAAAGGTTGACGGAGTTTACGTGCATACCGGAAACGAGCTTGTCTACGAAATAATGAATCAGGGCTATGAGCCTATTGACTTGGTAGTCAAAAGAAATGGACAAGAAATATTGCTTGAGGATGTTGTTTTCCCCAATGAGGAAAGCAGCGGGGTGACATTCGGCAATTACGACTTTATAATGCAGCTTGAGAGGGCTGATTTCTTTACTGTGGTTAAACACTCATTCTTCAGGTCTATTTCCACGGTGAAGATAATTATAGACAGCATTGGCGATCTTATCGGAGGAAGGTACGGCGCGGATGCGGTATCAGGTCCGATTGGAATGTCAAGCGCGGTTGGAGAGGCTACCAAGAGTGGATTTACCTCGATACTCTATCTCTTTATACTGATCACAATGAATTTGGGCGTTTTCAATCTTTTGCCCCTTCCGGCATTGGACGGTGGCAGACTTATTTTCCTGATTATTGAGGGAATCTCCAGAAAACCCATAAAAAGGGAAATAGAGCAGAGCATAAACACGCTTGGATTGATGCTTCTTATGGCATTGATGCTCTTAATAACAGTAAAAGACGTTTTCAATCTTTTTTAATGACGGAGAAGAAAGATGAAATATAACGATATAAGACGCAAAACAAGGGAGATCTCGATCGGTAACGTGCGTATTGGCGCAAACAACAAGATCGCCATACAGTCCATGACCAATACCGATACCAAGAACTCCACGGCAACAATAGAACAGATAAAAAGACTTGCGAGCGCGGGATGCGACATAGTTCGCATTACCGTGCCCGACGAGGAAGCCGCAAAAACTATCAGGAAGATCAAGGAAACAGGCATCTCTACGCCTATAGTTGCGGATATACACTTTGACTACCGCGCGGCTCTTCGCGCCGCCGAATACGGTGTTGACAAGATAAGGATCAACCCCGGAAATATCGGTGACGAGAATAGAGTAAAGGCAGTAATCGACGCGTGCAAGGAAAGAAATATTCCGATTCGAATAGGGGTAAACAGCGGCTCCGTCGAGAAGCATATCCTCGCAAAGCACGGCTCCCCTACACCCGAAGCACTCTGCGAGAGCGCAATGTTCCATGTGGGTATACTTGAACGGTATGACTTTAATGACATCGCCATCTCGATCAAGTCCTCCGACGTAGCATCCATGATAATGGCAAACAGGCTTGTCGCAGAGAGGTGCGACTATCCTATACATATTGGTGTTACCGAGGCGGGAGATGAGCACAGCGGCTCTATCAAGAGCGCTATCGGCGTTGGTTCACTCTTGTGCGATGGAATAGGCGACACGTTAAGGGTATCACTTACCGCTGATCCTGTAAAGGAAATAGCTGCGGCAAAGGAAATTCTAAACGCCCTGAATATTGAAGGACAGTGCGGAATGAACGTAGTTAGCTGTCCCACATGCGGAAGAACAAAAATAGATCTTATATCACTCAGCGAACGCTTCAAGGCGGCAGTGAAGGAAGAGCATCTTGACGATATTCCGATCACCGTAGCTCTTATGGGTTGTATAGTAAACGGCCCCGGTGAAGCACACGAGGCAGATATTGGAATTGCCGGCGGTGTCGGTGAGGCGCTTCTTTTCAAGCACGGTCAGACCGTAGGCAAGATTGGCGAAGTCGATATAATCCCGACTCTTATACGTGAGATCAAAAAAATCAAGGAAGAAAGATTTTAAATAATGGCTAAATCATTTTTACAGATTTTCGAGAGGTACAAGCCCTCTGATGAATACGCTCGCATACTTGAGCGGGCAGAGAACATCAAAATACAGGCGGATAAGGAAAACAGGATGCTTAATGCTTCTGTTGATTTTCCTATGCTTGTACAAAAGGACGACCTCTATGATATAGAAGCAGGTATAGCAAAGGCGTATCAGCTTAATCTTGTAAAGATAATGCCACATTATCCCACGCACCTTTTTGACGAATCTTATGTTTCCGAGCTTATGAAGGAAACCGAGAAAGTCGGTATAGTTGCAAAAGGATTCTTCAAAAAGTACAGATATAAGCTTGAGGACAACACGCTGACGGTGGAGATACCCTTCACAAAGGATGGCGTTTCACTTTTGCATGACGCTCGGACTCCTGCCGTTATGCAGGCAATAATATATTCCGAGTTCAATTTGGCCATAAAGGTCAATATCATACATACAAATGATGATGATTTCCTTGCAAGCAACAACTCTCTTGAGAAGATGCTTGAGGAATACGATAGGCGCATGGCCGCACAGATCGGTAGTCGCCCCGTATCCGCAAGCGAGGCTGCGCAGACCGAGGAGATGCTGCCCCGAAAGACGACTCTTTTCGAGGAGAACGCTCACGCGAACGTCGAGGACGGCATCTGCACCATCGGAAACGCCAAGTTTGACATTTCCGAGCCCGAATACGTAATCGGAGAGGCGTTTGTTATCACCCCCATCTCGATTGCGGAGATCACCAGTCCGCAGAGAAATATTGTAATTGTCGGAACTGTCTTTGATTACAGCCAGGAGCCCAGTCGCTCCGGTGACCGAATGAATATTGCGTTCTCTATAACAGATCAGACCTCATCAATAGAGGTAAAGTGCTTTGTCCCGATCGATGAAGCGGGTGATATATCCGCAAACATATCTAACGGCGCAGTCCTGGCTCTTAAGGGATATGCAAAAAAAGAACTCCGCAAGGACAAGACCGAGGGAACAGATTATCAATTCTATTTTAACAACGTAGCTAAGATCAAGAGGATAAAGCGCGTTGACAACGCGCCCGTAAAGCGCGTTGAGCTTCATTTGCACACAAACATGTCACACATGGATGCTCTTATTCCGCCAGACGTTGCCGTAAAGCAGGCAAAGGCTTGGGGACACCCTGCAGTTGCTATCACCGACCACGGAACGGCACAGGGCTACCAGGAGGCGATGCTTGCATCCGAAAAGATAGATCAAAAGGTCATTTACGGACTTGAGGCTTACTTTGTAAACGACACAGCCGGCGCGATCTACGGCGCGTACAACGAGGATTTTGACGCCGAGACAATAGTATTCGATATTGAGACTACCGGTCTTTCAGTGCAGAACTGCAAGATCACCGAGATCGGTGCGGTCAAGATAAAGAACGGAGAGATAATTGATACCTTTAACACCTTCGTCAATCCCGAAGTACCGATACCCGCGGAAATAGTGGAGCTTACCTCCATTACCGACGAGATGGTTGCAGATGCCCCGAAGATTGATGAGGCGCTTCGTGCCTTCTTTGACTTTATTGGTGGTGACCGCAAGCTTCTGGTCGCTCACAATGCGGCATTTGATACCGGATTTATACGTTATGCCGCAGAAAGCTGCGGAATACCGTTTAATAATCCTTATCTCGATACCGTAGCACTTTCAAGATATATCAATCCTACACTTAAAAAGCACAAGCTTGACGTTCTGGCAGAGCATTACGGACTTGGCGACTTCAATCACCACCGCGCGTGCGATGATGCAGCTATGCTTGCCGCTATATACTTCAAGATGATCAAGTCTATGAAGGAGCAGGACATAAAGAGCTTCGAGCAGCTCAAGAGGGATATGAGCGCGAAATCCAATCCGCTCTCGCTTAAGCCTTATCATCAGATAATTCTTGTCAAGAACAAGCAAGGACTTAAGAATCTGTACAAGCTTATTTCATACGGCTTTTTAAAGTATTTCAAGAGACACCCGAGAATTCCCAAAACCGAGCTTGAAAAGCACCGCGAGGGCTTGATAATCGGCTCTGCATGTGAGGCGGGTGAGCTGTTCACCGCAATTTTTGAAAACAAGCCCGATGCCGAGATAGAAGAGATTGTAAACTTCTACGATTACCTTGAGATCCAGCCTATATCCAACAACCGATTCCTTATCGCGGAGGAAAAAGCAAAGGATGATGAGGATCTTCGCAATTTCAACCGCCGCATAGTAGAGCTGGGTGAAAAATACAACAAGCCCGTTGTAGCTACCTGTGATGCGCATTTCTTGAACGATGAAGACGAGCTTTACCGTAAAATATTGCTCGCAGGACAGAAGTTCAAGGACTTTGACAAGGACTCGCACATCTACTACCGCACGACAGAGGAGATGCTTGAGGAATTCTCCTATCTCGGAGAGGAAAAGGCATATGAGGTAGTTGTAACGAATACAAATCTGATCAACGACATGATAGACTCTGATATCCGTCCGTTCCCGAAGGGTACGTTTACCCCTGAAATGGAGGGAGCAGAGGAGGATCTTACGAGAATTTGTTACGAAAGAGCAAAGTCAATGTACGGCGACCCTCTGCCCGAAATAGTAGCGAGCAGACTTGACAGGGAATTGACCTCTATCATCAAAAACGGATTTGCCGTGCTTTACATGATTGCGCAGAAGCTTGTCTGGTACAGTGAGCAGCAGGGATACCTCGTAGGCTCGCGAGGCTCTGTCGGATCGTCGTTCGTTGCATCTATGGCGGGAATATCGGAGGTTAACCCTCTGCCGCCTCATTACTGGTGTCCTGAGTGTCAGTATAGCGATTTCTCCAATCCCGACAAGGCCGGCTCGGGCTTCGACCTTCCCGACAAGATCTGCCCCAATTGCGGACACAAGCTCAACGCCGACGGTCACAATATTCCGTTTGAGACCTTCCTTGGATTCTACGGCGACAAATCGCCCGATATTGACCTTAACTTCTCGGGCGAGGTTCAGGGTAAGGTGCATAAATACACCGAGGAGCTATTCGGTGCTGAAAACGTGTTCCGCGCGGGAACTGTCGGTACGCTGGCAGACAAAACCGCGTACGGTTACGTTATGAAATACCTCGAGGAGAAGGGAATCAGTCTGCCCCGCGCCGAGGTCAACAGAATAGTATCGAACTGTGTTGGCGTAAAGCGTTCTACGGGTCAGCACCCCGGTGGAATCGTCGTTGTGCCGAAGCAATACGAGATATACGATTTCTGTCCCGTACAACACCCCGCAGATGACCCCAACTCCGATATAGTTACAACGCATTTTACCTTTGAATATCTCCACGATACGCTGCTTAAGCTTGACGAGCTTGGACACGATATTCCGACCAAGTATAAGTATCTTGAAAAGTATTCGGGGAACACCAGCGTTATGGACGTTCCTATGAACGACAAGTCGGTTTACGATCTTTTCCTTTCAACCGCCCCGCTTGGAGTTACTCCCGAGGATATTAATGCCAAGGTCGGAACATACGGACTCCCCGAGTTTGGTACGAAGTTCGTTATGGGCATGATCGAGGAGGCGAAGCCGAAATCCTTCGCCGACCTTCTTCAGATCTCCGGTCTCTCTCACGGAACCGACGTATGGCTTGGAAATGCTCAAGAGCTTATTAAGGATGGCATTTGTGATATTTCACACGTTATTGGGTGTCGCGATAACATCATGAACGACCTGATCGCTTACGGCGTTGAAAAATCCCACGCATTTAAGATCATGGAGTCTGTCCGTAAGGGTAAGGGCCTCACCCCCGAATGGGAGGAGGAGATGACCGCGGCGGGCGTTCCCGACTGGTATATCGGTTCATGTAAAAAGATCAAGTACATGTTCCCGAAGGCTCATGCGGCGGCATACGTTATGTCGGCTATCCGTCTTGGATGGTACAAGGTACACGAGCCTCTCGCGTTCTACTGCGCTATGTTTACGGTCGCCCCCGGTGGCTTTGATGCGCAGACCGTAATGGGAGGTAGGGCAAAGGTGCGTTCTACCATTCAAGAGATAGAAAAGCTTGGCAAGGAAGCCTCCCAGAAGGAGCAGCAAAGCATTCCCGTGCTACACCTTATAAATGAGGCTATGGCAAGAGGAATTAAGTTTCTGCCCATAAATATTATCAAATCCGACGCGTCTGCATTCGTGCCCGAAAACGGCGCTATACGCATGCCTTTCTCGGCACTGAGCGGTCTTGGCGAAAATGCAGCGGCACACATAGTAGAGGCGAGAAACGAGGAGCCCTTCTTCTCGGTAGAGGACCTTCAAATAAGAGCAAAGCTTACTAAATCTGTAATCGAGGTATTGAGAACTAACGGTGTTCTTGAGGGTCTCAGTGAAACCGATCAGTTAAGCTTCTTCTAAAACAAAAAAAGAATCCCGAGCTCTAACGAGCTCGGGATATGTTTTTTAAGATGCTTTTCGGTGACATTCGAAGAACGCGTTTTGGTTTATTACCGCATTTCTTGGAATGTTGATATCGTTCAATGAAATGCAATATGCAAATGCATTTTCATTGATGTATCTCACGCTATTGCCAAGCGTGACGCTTGAAAGATTGGTGCATGCGTAGAACATTCCGCTCTCAATTATCCTAAGACTTTCGGGAAGTGTAACGTGACAGAGTGCTCTGCAGCCCTCAAATGCGGAGGGTCCTATCTCATAAATTCCGTCGGGGAGGTCGGCACACGAAAGCTCAATACAATATGCAAAAGCCTTTTTACCGACACGCTTGATCTTAGAACCAAGAGTAATATCGGTAAGCGACTCACAGCCCATGAACGCTTTGTCACCAATCTCAATCACACCTGACGCTCTGACAAATTCAAGCTTTCGCGACCACGCGAATGCTTTTTTGCCTATATGCGAAACGGTGTGGGGAAGAGTTATACTTAATACGCAGTCCGCGTGCGCAAACGCGCCGTCGTCGACAGACGTTACGGTCTTACCCTCAAAAAACTCGGGTATGATAATATGTTTATCGGTACATTCACCGACAGAAACGATAGCCGCAGTGCCGTTCTTACCGAATCTGTACTCGATTCCCGATGAGAAACCGTAGACCATTGAGTATACCTCCTCTCTTAAAAATAGAACTATTTAACTTATTTTACATCAAAATGCCTTGTTTGTCAACCCCAAACGCCATTTTTGTCATTTATGAACAACCTCTGTACACTAATATGTATTGAATAATTGCATTTTTTATTCTGTAAAATCAAATAAATTTTATTTGTTAACCGTTTTGTCATTTTTGTTTGTTAGAATATAGAGTGAAGATTTATTTTTTGAGGTATGTCAATGAAAACTAAGGTTGAAATAAAAAAGCTTAATGAAAACGCAACCGTTCCCACCTATGGAACAGAGTTTTCTGCGGGGGCGGATCTTTACGCGCTGATCGACGGCGGAGCTGTTACAATTGAGCCCGGCGAAACCAAGATGATAGGTACCGGCCTTGCATTCGCAATACCGGAGGGGTTGGTTGGCCTTGTATTTGCACGTAGCGGTCTTGCAACCAAGAAGGGGCTTGCGCCGGCAAACAAGGTTGGTGTAATCGACAGTGATTACCGCGGAGAGGTTCGTGTCGTACTGCATAATCACGGCTCGGTAGCCCAAACAATTGAAAGCGGCGAGCGAATCGCTCAGATCGCGTTCGTTCCTTATTACACCGCGGATTTTTCCGTTGTGGACGAGCTCTCTGCAACATTGCGCGGCGAGGGTGGATTTGGTTCCACCGGCACAAAATAAAAATATAATTTTGAGGTTTTTAGCATGACAAGGATTGATATTTTTTCGGGATTTCTCGGATCGGGTAAAACTACACTTATAAAAAAGCTTCTCAAAGAGGCGTATCAGGGCGAAAAGATCGTTCTTATAGAAAATGAATTCGGCGAGATCGGTATCGACGGTGGATTCCTTGAGGAATCGGGAGTTCAGATCAACGAGATGAACTCGGGATGCATTTGCTGCTCACTTGTAGGTGACTTTGCAAAAGCTCTCGCCGAGGTTATAGCTCAATTTTCTCCCGACAGAATACTTATAGAGCCATCCGGTGTAGGTAAGCTCTCCGACGTTATTAAGGCGGTAAAGGGTGCCGATACACAGGACGCGACATTAAGTGGGTTCACAACCGTTGTCGATGCCAAGAAGTGCAAGATGCATATGAAGAATTTTGGCGAGTTCTTTAATGACCAGATCGAAAATGCGGCTTGCATTGTCTTAAGCCACACTCAATTTGTAAATGAGGAAAAGATCAATGAGTGTGTTGCGCTTTTAAAGCAGCATAATCCTAATGCCGTTATCGTTACCACGGATTGGGACAAGCTTTCGGGCTCACAACTGCTTGATGCTATTGAACGGACCTCTACACTCGAATCCGAAATCGAAAGACTCAAGGAACAGTCGCATCACCACGACGAGGAGTGCTGCTGCGACGAGCATCATCATGAGCACGAGCACCATCATTATGAGCATGATGAGGAGTGCTGCTGCCACGAACATCATCATGAACACGGTGAATGCTGTCACCACGAGCATGATCACGAACACGGGCATCATCACCATGAGCATGACGAAGAATGCTGCTGTCATGAGCATCATCATGAGCATGAGCATCATGAGCATGAGCATCATGAGCATGAGCATCATGAGCATGATGAACACGGAAATTGCTCCTGCGGACACCATCACGACCATCACGATCACCACCATCACCATGCGGACGAGGTCTTCGTAAGCTTTGGCTCGGAAACAGTAAAGAAGTTTGATCCCGAAGCTCTCAAGGCTACGCTCGACTTATTTACCGACAAGGATAGGTACGGTATGGTCCTCAGAGCAAAGGGAATAGTTGAGGCAACGGATGGACGTTGGATACATTTTGACTACATTCCCGGAGAGAGCGACGTTAGATTCGGCAGAGCCGGCGTAATAGGCAGACTCTGCGTTATAGGCTCTCATCTCAACAAAGAGGCTATTTCTGCCGCTTTGAACGTTGAATTCAACTGAGAAAGGAAGCAATATGCAATCACCTAATATTCCCGTATATCTTTTCACAGGATTCCTTGAGGGCGGAAAGACACATATCATTCAGGAATCTATGAGTGACGAGAGATTCAACACGGGCGAAAAAACACTTATAATCCTTTGCGAAGAGGGAATTGAGGAGCTTGACATCTCAACATTCCCCGGCAAGAACGTTTATCTTGCTACCCTTGACAGCGAATCCGACGTAACCCCCAAAAAGCTTGAGGCTTGCATGGGCGGCCACAAGATCGACAGGATCATTATTGAGTATAACGGAATGTGGCAGCTTGGTACGCTCTATGAAAATCTGCCCGAAGGATGGTACATTTTCCAAAATATGATGTTTGCCGACGCTAATACCTTCTTCACATACAATCAGAACATGAGAAGTCTTATGGTCGACAAGCTGATGTCCTGCGAAATGATCGTTCTTAACAGAACTCCCGACGACATTGACAAGGAAGAGGTTCACAAGATCGTTCGCGGCGTTTCAAGGCGTGCTGCAATCACCTATGATTATCCCGACGGAAGCGTTGAATACGATGAAATAGAGGACCCGCTTCCTTTTGATATCGATGCGCCTGTTATCCATATTGAAGATGACGACTATGCAGTATGGTATCGCGATATGTCAGAGGAAATGGAGAAATATGACGGAAAGACCGTTAAATTCAAAGGTATAATAGCAAGAGACGTGAAGCTTGGCAAGGACGCTCTTGTTATAGGCCGACACGTTATGACATGCTGTGTGGACGATATTGCATATCAAGGACTTGTATGCAAGTTTACGTCCAACGTTCCGTATAGAACTCGCGATTGGATCAACGTTGAAGGCAAGATCAAGATTGAGGCAAATAAGCTATACGGAAGACCCGGACCCGTTATTTACGCTACAAGCAGCGCGTATACCGACAAGCCTGAAAAAGAGGTTGCGACCTTTTATTAATACGAAAAGAGAGAGGCAGATCTGTCTCTCTCTTTCTGTTTTTTTGTGTAACATTACCCCTTATTCGACATAATATGGTATTGAGAAAGCTATTCTGCTTTCTATATTCGAGTGGAGTATTCTTCATTCGGCAAATACAAACATATAGGGGGAAATATTTATGCAGGACAACAGATTTTCATGCGGCCCCGGCATAGGCAAGGAAACTGTGTGTATAGAAACCAACAGAATACTTGACTCATGCAGAGACCGTGATTGCTACGAAAACGTAAGGGTCTTTCTGACCGATTGCGGAAGAGAAATTATCGAACACACAAGCGCGGTAAGAGTAAAAAGCGCCTACATCAAGCAGGCAAACATCTCTCTCGATCCCGTACAGTTCAACAGGGGCTTTTATGCCGTTAATATCAGATTCTATATTAAACTGACATTTGAGGCGTGCGTAGGAAACGGTCGCTCCCAGGAATTTGACGGCGTTGCCGTGCTTGAAAAGAAGGTCATTCTTTACGGCGGAGAATGTAACGCAAACGTATTCCGCTCAAACGGTGGCTTCGCTGATTTCTGCGCGTATCCCGAGCCTTGCAAAAAGGAAGTCAACGTACCCACCGCTGTGGTTGAGGCGGTTGAGCCCATTGTACTTGGCGTGAATATTCTTGAGGATAAGCATTGCTGCTGCTCATGCTGTTGCTGCTGCGATATACCCGAATCGGTGGCATCCTCTCTCAACGGTAATCTTCCTTATGATGACGATGACAGACGTTATCTCGCGGTTTCAATAGGTATATTCTCAATTATAAGAATCGTACGTCCCGGACAGTACGTCATAAGCGCGTCAGAGTATATTATACCCGACAAGGAATGCATATCGCCATCCAACGACGATCCCTGCAGCGTATTTAAATCCATGGCTTTCCCGGTATCGGAATTCGGCTGCACACACCCTCATTCTCATTTTGAAAAGGGAAGCGGCAAATGCGGCTGCGGAAGCTAAAAAAATAAAAAAGCGAGGGCATTAGAGCAGTTCTCTAAAGGACATTTTTGCAAGAATACGGTATATCTCGAAAGAGGTATGCCGTATTCTTGTTTTTTCGTCCTTACGTTGCATCGTCCGAGAGCATTTTCATAATAGCGTTTTTGATTTCTTTCTCGATTGCGAGTATTCGCACCTCATTTCATCAACTCGTCGGTCAGGCGAATGATCTCGGGCGCGAGCTTCTTGCGTTTTGCCTTTACGATAGCGTTATAGATGGGATAGGCGAGGCTTGCAAGAACTCCACCGACGATACCGACGGTGATTCCGATAACCATAGCCGTATCCCCCGAAATACCAAGGCTTTCTGCAAGCTCTGTCATAACAAGGCTCATTCCAAATCCGAGGATCAATGTTCCGATCACGCCGAACACAAGTGCGACTGCTTGAGCCGTATTCGTCACGCTTGCATCAAGTCGGCGCAGGCGAGCCATCTTGTCCTCGACTTCTGTCGGAGCAGTATATTTATCACGGATACGCTTCAGCTCTGTCTGCTCCTTTGCGGAGTAGGTGTACTGAAAGCCGTTATTTTCGTTATTGTTTTCCATTTCCAACCTCTGATTTTAATTCTTGGAGTTTCTTTGATCCAACCACAATCATATAAATTGCCGTGGCAACAATCAGTACGGAAATAGCGCCGCCCGTTGCACCGAGCATCCATTTCTGTGTAGTAGCCGTCATCGTTCCGTCACCGAAGGTAGTGAGCATCGTGGATTCCAGTGTCAGCATTGACACAAGTGCCGCTGCAAGACTGATGGCTTTGGATGCCGAAAATACGGGACTGTTATACTTCCTGTATTTTATGACGTTAACGATCGCCGTTGTGAGTGCCGTAAAGGTGTAAGCTGCCATCGCAATTGCCGTGATCATATGATGCTCGAAGGTTCTGTTCCAATAGACCATAAAGAAGATGATCAGCGCAAGTGCGAGGTTCATCAAAAGGAACACGATGCCGCAGGCACGGTATTTTACAAGCTCGGTTTGCATCTTCTCACCGGGAGCAAACTTTCTCGTGTGTCTGACCAAAAAGAAGCGCATCACGCCGAGGCAGATATAGTACGCGCCAAGTGAGTAGAACCAAAAGGTATGGTGATAAAAGCCAAGCCACAACTGAAAGATTCCATACAATGCATTCCACGCAAGCGAGCCGTAGAGCGATACGTTCACGCGCAGGCGAGTATCGTCTTGCCATCTTCTTGCATATTTGTTTTCATTCTTGAAGGTTTTGAAAAACTTAATCAAGTATGGAATCTTGAAGCACCACACCGTCAAGGTATAGGCAGCAAGAACGTAGGAAATGTACGCTATTACTGACTCCGTTCCGACAAACACCATTGAGACGACGAGCAGAACGGTGGCTATAGGAACGAGAAGGATCATGACCGCGATATGCGGAAACAACAAAGCTTTACCGAGTTTCTTCCAATCCATTTTCAGCCCTCCTGATCTTTACTGTAAACGTTGTGCCAATACCAACGGCACTTTCTACGCTAATCTCGCCTTGCATAATGTCAATCACTCTTTTTACGAGAGGTAATCCGAGTCCGTTGCCTTGTGTAGCGTGCGAGGTGTCGCCCTGATAGAACTTTTCAAAAATATGCGCCCCCACCTCAGCACTCATTCCGCATCCCGTGTCGGTTACTTTTACGGTAGCGTATTTTTCGTCTGCCGTAAGTACAAGCGAAACCTTACCACCGTCCTCGGTAAACTTGAAGGCGTTTGAAAACAGGTTGTTCCACACGAGCGAGAGAAGCTCTGCATCGGCAGAGACGTGCACACTCTCGGCAATATCGGTTTCAATTTCGATATTCTTTCGCTCCCACGTGCTTTCATATTGCAAAAGACTTTCGCAAAGCTGCTCGCCGAGATCGAAGGTGGTGGGGGTTGGATAGATCTGCTGATTTTCAAGTCGATTGAGCTTGAGAATATTCGTCATCATATCGGCAAGACGGCGCGAGGCATCTGTAATTGTCTTTGCGTACTCGATGCGCTTTTCCTCGGGCAGATCGGGAGCTTGCAAAAGCGTTCCGTAGTTTTGCATAACTGCAAGAGGCGTTTTCATCTCGTGGGACACATTAGCAATAAAATCGGTACGCAACGTTTCCACGCTTGAAAGCTCCTCTGCCATTGCATTGATCGATTCGCCTATTTGATTGAAGCCCTCCATGCCTGACCCGTGCATATGCCCCACACGCGCAGAAAAATCTCCGTTCATGATTCGTTCTGCTGTATCCGTGACCATTTTTACCGGTCTATCCACCATAATCTTTCTACGGATAAAGTCAGCGGTTTTGAATAGTACCGTAATGATCACAACATTGAGGAAGGTGATCTTTGCCGCTTCCGAAATATTGTCGGAGGTATAAATGATCCCCATTTCCTTTGATAATACGTTGAGAAAGAGCATCATACAGCAGGACACCACAAATCCTACCGACAGTAAGAACAAAAGGAAGCTGCTAAACTCCCGAAGGAAGCCGCGAAAGCTCGGCTTTTTCATTTGATCACCGCCTTGTAGCCAAGACCGTGGACGGTCTGAATTTCAAAGGAGTCGCAGTCCGAGAGCTTGGCGCGGAGCTTGGTCATATACACGTCGACAGTTCTCGTGCTTGTTTGCGTATCCACGTCCCAAAACTCGTCCATCAGCTGTGTACGGGTGAAGGTCTTTTTGGGATAGGACAGAAGTTTGTAAAGCAGGTCAAATTCTCTTGCTGTCAAGGATATCTCCTCACCGTTCAAGACTGCGCTTCTCTCATCAGCATCCATCACGAAATTGCCCACCTCAAGACGGCGGCTCGATGCTATCTTGGAACGGCGAAGGAGCGCGCCAATGCGCAGAAACAGCTCGTCAAGGTCGATGGGCTTGGTCATATAATCGTCGATACCGATACGGAATCCTCTCTGCTTGGATGCGAAATCATCTCGGGCGGTCATAAAAAGAATGGGAATGTCGTTATTGAGAGAACGCACGGTCTTGGCAAATTCAAAACCATCGATGTTCGGCATCATAATATCCGACACTATACAGTCGAAGGTGGTCTTATACATCTCGTCGTAGGCACTTTCTGCATCAAGACAACCGACCGCTTCATATCCGCTGTTATTCAGAAAAGAACACACGCTGCGGTTCAGATCTCGGTCATCCTCCACAATTAAAATTTTGAACATATTTTCATCCTCCGAAGGGCGTATTTTTGCTTTTATAATACAAGTGAAAATGGATAGCTTGCTGATACATTTTCACGACGTATTTCAATATTGCAGCCGCACGAAGTGCGGTTAGCGCGACAGCGCCAAGACTTGCTCGCAAGGCTTTCTGCGTATATTATATCTCTATTATAACATAGAAATGTTAAAGTTTTGTTTGTGTTTTCGCCTTTTTAGAAAAATCTTCAATATATTTTAGCATTTTTTCGGTTTGATTTGAACAACACAAAACATCAAAAGTGTTGAATTTAGAAAAGGCAACGCCGATTTTGTCAGCGTTGCCCGATATATTATACTAAGCTTGTCTTTTTGAGAACCACCTTGCTGATTGCGCCAAGACCAAATGCGAACAATGCACCGCCTGCCGCGCATAGCACCACGTTGATTGCGGTTGAGCCGAGAGGCGTGATCATTGAAACCATCATAAAGAGAAGCATACCTCCGCCGAGGCTTCCGCAGATAGAGAGCCATGCCTTCTGCTTTGCCGCCACGCTGATAAGAGTAAAGATCGAAACGAACACAAGCATCAAAAATATCTTTGCGAGCATACACATCACGATATTGCCTGCGTTAAGTCCGTGAAGGTCAAAGGAAAGACCCGAGATCGCACCGCCGAGGATAGAACCGATGAGATATGCGATCAGCATAAGCGCTCCGCATATAAAGCCCGAGATCGTTTTTGACACCACGTATTCGCCTCTTTTGGCGCGAACGGTAAATAGATTCTTGGCATATCCGCTTCTGAAATCGTCGGAAATAAAGAGGCAGACGAAAACGGCAAC